>JADHNX010000079.1 GCA_016779365.1 Planctomycetaceae bacterium | reverse complement strand
TTTCGCCGCGCTGCAGCAAGGCTGTCTTTTGCTGCAATCAGTTGTCGCTGCCCGGACGCGGCCTGTTCCTGCAGTCTTTGCAGGTAGTCGGGGTCGATGTCCTGAACTTCGACAATCTTCTGTCCCTTCTTCACATGAGCGTTCTCAACGATGCCGTCTTCCCAGGCGATGATGCGACCTTTGATTGGCGATTCGATGGTCAATTGTCGTTCGAGAGGCGCGTAAGCAATGACGTCGCCACTGCCCGTCACCGACTGCTGCCACGGAGCAAACAAAGTCGCAATGATGGCCACACCAAGCAGAACGGCGAGCACTCGGCCGAATCGACGAGCCAGTCGCGACGACCGAGCCAGTCGCAGCGACGGAAGCACAGCCTCGCTGTAAGCCACTGGGGCAAGCATCGTCTGGCGGGTACGTGTTTGGGTTGTCATGTCAGAAGTGCTCTGCTTTTTAGCTTTTGTGCTGAATGAATGACGCTTCGGGCTAAATGGCTGACGGATGTTCGAGGATGAAGATTTCTGGCGTTGCTTATTCCGTTTCTTCGACCTGCTGGCTGGCATCGGTTGAATCGGTATCCATCCGCAGGACTCGCCCACACAGATCGGCAACTCGCTGCTGGCCCGTCGCAACGACCATCGTGCAGTTGTCCCTCAGCATGTTCAGGGCACTGCAAACCTCAGCGAGTTCAGTATCCGAAAAACCATCCAGCAAGCCGTCGATCAGCAGAAGTCCCGGTTGCCCAACAATAGAACGTGCCAGCATCAGGCGACGCAACTGACTGCTCGACAGAAGTCCGCCTCCGGCCGGAAGTGAGGTTCCCAGTCCTTCGGGCAGAACCAGCATTTCATCGAGCACTCCGAGACGCTCCAGAACGGCGTTGACGTCTGCGGCCGATACGGCAGGACGCTCCAGGTGAACGTTCTCTGCGATCGTGCCTTCAAAGAATTCAACGTCTCGGACAAGAGCGACACGGCGACGCAGCACGTCCGGTCTTAGATCGCGAGGGTCGCAGTCGTCAACGTGCAAGTGCCCGCTGGCAGGCAGTCGCAGTCCGTAAATGATGTCGCAGAGACGGCTCTTTCCAGAACCAGCATTGCCCATCACCGCGACGAGTTCGCCCTTCTGAAAATGCCAGTTGATGGGATTGGCACTGGCCGTCGATTGCAGTTGCGTCAGCTCGACCGTCGCCGGACCTGAAGCGACCGTTGTGAGTGCTCCGTCAGATCGTTCTACATTGAGATCGAACAGGTGCCCGAGTTTGTCGACGGCGGCGAGCAGGTCGTAAAAGCTCTCCATGTGTTTGCCGAGCTTCGCCACCGAGCCAAGAATGACCGCCACAATCAGCTCAGCCGCCACAAGCTGCCCCAGTGTCAACTCACCGGTCACAACCAGCCACCCGCCAATGGCCAGCAACACTGTACTGGCGAAAGCCTGAAGGCCGAGTGCGAACAGAATCTGCCGCATCAGGATGCGAAAGTGCTTTTTCCTGGCGGACAGATAGTCGTGGATCATGCGGTCCGAACGTTCCAGAGCGAACTCACTGCCGCCGTCGGTTCTAAACGCAACCGGGCATCGAACGATGTCCTCAAGCCAGGCGGCCATCGCGTACTTTTTCTTCGACTCCTTGATGCTCGAATCGATTGCCCCTCGACCAAGAACAAAAACAACGAGGCCAATCATGGCCAGTAAGATCACGTCAAAACCTGCCAGCCACGGGTGATAAAACGCCAGAACCGTCATGCCGACGATCGCGGACAGCACCAGGCCGATACCCTCCAGCAGGAGCGTCGCACAAACCTTCTGAACGGTGACCACGTCGAAGAATCGATTGACCAGTTCTGGCCCGTACTTGCCGTCGAGTTCCTGCATCTGGACCCGTGGAAGTCGATAAGCGAGGTCGCCAGCGACTCGTGCAAACAGCCGTCGCTGCACGATTTCAACGACGATCGTCTGGACAGCTCTGATGGCTGCTGAGAACGCCAGGAACATGAACAGCAGCAATGCCAGCACAATAACCGGCTGTAGAAAACGACCGAAAGCGACTGTGTTCACCAGCGCTTCAACCGCGATCGGTGTTGCCAGGGTTAGCAGGCCCACGATCAACGCATAGATGAAGACGGTGACGATGTCTGACGATTCGGGCTGCAGCAACGCTCTCAACCGGGCAAACGGAGTGAGGTGTCCGTCAACGCTTTCCTGTCCTGGGTGACGCCCGAAGCCCGGCTCGATCACCACGAATCGAACGCGACCATCTTTATCGGCAAACCTGTTGAGAGCCGCCTTCAGTCCTCGTCGTGAAATGCGACGGGACGACATCTTCGAAACGTCGTCGATGATTCGAAACTTTTGTGTCGTCCGACCGACGACCGCCATCCATTCACCGGCGACCGCTGGCGAACAAAGGACCAGAGCGGCTCCTTCGGCGACCAGTTCCAGCGCGTCTTCGGGTGCCCCATCAATGACTCTCGCCTTCTTGCGGAGACTGGTGAGGCTTTCGATCGTCCATCGCCACCAGGCATCCGGCTCCTGTTCCGGGAACGCTGCCATCGCGTCCCGAAAGGCGCGACGCCCCTCGGTACGAAGATTTCCATCGTGCAGCTCGATCAGCAGCAGTTCGATCAGGATTTCGCCGTTCGATTGTCGTTCGGAAGCGTGCATGCGGTATTCACCGTAGGTCTTCTTAAACGCTGCCGGAACTGTGACGGGGATGGCAGCGCACTATTAAGTATCGTCCTGATTGTAGGTTTCAATTCACTATCGTGTTCGGCGAACTTTCCGATGCAAAGCATTTCTTATTGCGATGCATCGTCTTTTTCGATGTGTCTTATCTGATGATTCGATTTGGGGCTGACGAGGATTGCTGAATAATCACTCCCGCGAATGGCAGATTCTTTCTGGTGGCGTCTGTCGCGATGAATCGATTTGTCAGGAGTGAGCAATGAGTTGGAATCTGTCTATCAGCAGCACGTCAGACCGCCTGAAACTGACGACTGTAGAGTCCCAGAACGTTGATCGACGGCTCGCTTACAGCTTGTCGAGATACTCGGATCGGCTGATTTCGATCAGTTTCGCAATCGACCTGACGACGTTTCCTGACGGTGCCGAGGAGTACCGCTGTGATTTGCAGTGCAAAATTGTCGGGCACCGCACGATTCGAGTGACAACTCGTGGAGAAACGCTCGACGAGACCGTTGCCAGGGCAGGGGATCGGGCCGCGAGGGCTGTCGATCGAGCAATTCTGGAGATAAGCACGACTTAGCTTCAGAGATCATGCGAAATGAACGACTTCTTTGTTTGCCTCGTCGGAGCCGCTCTCGTTGGATTCACAGGCGGGCGTTGTTCTTGTGGGATCGAAAGCTCTGTAATCTTCTGTGAACGCAAAAACGACGGGTCCGGTATTTGAGTTAATTGGCTGTTGACTCATTACGAGACATCGGTCTGGTCGATAGATGAGTTTACCGAATCAGCAGGAAGCGATGAATGACCGGACGCAGGAGTAATGTCTCATGGACTGGCTGAACTACCACCATCTGCTCTATTTCTGGGCAGTCGCCAGGGAAGGCAGCATTTCGGCTGCCTGTCAGAAGTTGCATCTGGCTCAGCCGACCATCAGTGGGCAGCTAAAGAAATTGGAAGAAGCGGTCGGACAGAAACTTTACGACCGAGTCGGACGTGGACTTGTTCTGACCGATGCCGGGCGAACGGTCTTTCGCTATGCCGATGAAATTTTTTCAATTGGTGAAGAGCTGAAGGAAGCTCTAAAAGGGCGACCGACTGAACGCCCTTTGCATTTGACCGTTGGTGTTCCTGACAGTTTGCCGAAGATGATCGCTTATCGCTTAATCGAGCCCGCGTTCAGACTCGATGAAAAGGTTCATGTTGAGTGTCGCGAGGGGAAGCTTCAGGAACTGCTCGGTGAACTGGCGACTCACTCGGTCGATGTCGTGCTGTCCGACATGCAGGCGGCGTCATTCGTGAGCGTTCGCGCCTTTAACCACTTTCTGGGTGAGTCAGACACAGCTTTCTATGCGGCACCCGAACTGGCAAAGCGTCTTTCGGCGGCGAAATTTCCACAGTGCCTTAATGGAAATCCGATGCTGTTGCCCTGTGGATCCTCGACACTTCGCCGCACGATCGACCACTGGATTTACAAAAACGAGCTTCGTCCGGAAGTAGTCGGCGACTTCGAAGACACTGCACTGATGAAAGTCTTCGCGCAGGCCGGACACGGAGTCATCCCGGCACCGTCCGTCGTGAAAGAAGAAATCTGCTATCAGTACGGCCTTGAAGTCGTCGGTCGTGTTCCGGAACTCATTGAGCGTTTTTATGCGATTACGGTGGAGCGACGCATCAAACATCCAGCGGTCATCGCCCTCTCTGAAGCGGCGCGTTCAGAACTCTTCAGCTGATTCGTTAAATCGAAATCCTGCGACGGACTGGAATGACAACGGGCCATTGTCCACCGCACAGTGCGCCGCGGGGACGCTCGGTCTGTTTGTTGCTGCACTTAGCTAAGAAAGAACGAGCTCACCCAAGAGTGGCATCTTCGGCTAAACGAGCTGAGTCGCGTGAATTTCGGCCGCCGAGATCGGCTGCCAGCCTGCGATGGCCGAGTAGCGGTAGAACGAGCCTTCATCGATCGCGACAAGGTTCAGCCAGTCATTGGACAGAAGGTCTTCCAGCAGCGCGTGCTTCGCGACGATGTCATCAATCCCGGATCGTGGTGCGGCGATCACGGCCAGCAGTCGTAAAGGTTCGTGCTGGTAGTCGGTTCCGTCGTGTAGCGATTGCCACGGGAGACCGGTCGTCAGGTCGCCGCCGTTGCCCGAGTAGATGCCGAACTGCCCGACCACGTTATGGATTGTCTTGCTGGCGCTACCGAAGTGGACGTTATCGACGGTCGATCCATAGTACTGCATGTTGATCCAGTGAGCGACCACCATCGGAGCCGTCATGATCTGCTCAAGCACGGCAAATCCGTGGTCCCTTTGATGGTCGTAGCTGTGCAGAAACACTCGCCCGTCGAGGTTGATCGACTTTGTCAGCGCCCGTGGAGCAACCACGAATCCTGCGTTGCCCGACAGGCCCCACTCGGGCCGAGTCTCTGACCAGTCGCCGGTTCGTCGGAACGGGTCGTTGCTTTGCGTGGTGTTGAGTGCTGGCAGTCGTTCGCTTCGAGTCCGTCGCGAGGCGACCGATGAATGCTCAATCAATTCGGCGAGGTCAGCCGCGTGTGATGTTGGCAGCTCTTCGACATCGAAGCAGGTGATTTCGTCGTTCGTGGTGTTGTGCAGGGCTGCCAGAAACCAGGTGTCATCCGGAATCAAGATGCCGTGTTGAATCAGCGATTCCCGGACTGCCGGTTGATTCAACAGCGTGGCCGTGAAGCGAGCGTTCGGTTCGCCCGAGTGACCTCCACAGGCTCCGCAATCAAGGCCGGCCTGCAGCGGGTTGTTCTGCGTTTCGCTGCCGTGGCCGCAGAATACGACCAGTCGAGCGAAGTTATCGGTGATCCCGATTCCTCGCAGGATTGACGCGGCCATCTTTGCGAGAGCGTCGGTGTCGAGCCCTTGCTCGGCCAGTCCGTCGAGCGACGGCGCCAGCAAGGGATGATTATGCTTCGACACGCCGTCGGCGCGGTGAGTCGAACAACAGCCGGAGCTGCCCGCCGACTTTCGAAGCAGCTTCGCTCCGGAAGCCAGACCGGCGGTTTCGACGAAGCTGAAGCAGCTTGTGGCCGATGTCTGGAAGCTTTTCCACGCTTTTCGAACGGATCTCAGCCAGCTTCGCGACTGCAACGTGCGAGCCTGCGACTGATCGTCGGCTCCTCGCACAACCTCACGGACTTTGAACTGTGGAGTCAGCAGCGCGGGAACCTGTCCGGCCCCTTGTTCGCCACCGAGCGGCACGAATTCGATCGGGACGCCGAAGAATCCGGCGAACCCAAACGTCTCGATCGACGATGACGATGCTTCGAGATGCCTCCTCAGACGTTCGGACCGGACATCAATGCAGAAGACCATCTGAACCGACATTCGTTGCGGGGCTTTTACAGCATCGACCTTGCCAGTATCGCCGTTGCCGGATTCTTCCAGCATGACAACTGGCACGACCTGTTGAGCAAGCTGAGTCACCAGGCCACGTCGCCACGCGACTTCGCTGGCCCTCAGAAGCACGTACCGAATCAGCGAATCGTCGTTGGTCTGCGCGGTAGGAACGGTCTTCTCGCGACCGTCAGAAGCGCTGGCGTTAGACGACCAGTTTGCGAGGAACGATTTCGACTTCGAAAGAGCCGCGTCATAAGCAAGTCGAATGGCGAGCAGACCGATGAAGTCATCGCACTCAGAGTTCTGCCGTTCGGCCTGGATTGACTGATACCTCGCCCACGCACTCCAGCCAGGCATCGCGAACGCCGTGCAGAGCAGTACCGACTCACGCTGGCTGTGCGGCACGTCAAGCATCGTCAGCAACTCGGCGATGGCTGCGTCGGCGGTGTGTGGGAGCTTCGCCACGAAGGCCCGGAACCCTGACAGGCCGAGCACTTCGACTCGCCGATCCAGCTCCGCGCCTGATCGCCACGCCTCATACAGGGAGAGCTGATTCCACGGACTCTGCCACGTCGCCTGGCCGGTGTCGTAGTGAGCGGCACAAAATCGCGAGACCTCGTCGAGAAACGTGCTCGTCCAGTTCGTGCTGGCGTGCCGGTCGTAGATTTCTGAAAGCAGCTCGACGGGACGCGGGTTTGTGGCGTTTGAATTCGTGGATTCGTTGCCGTTCAGGACGTCCAGAATGTCCTGAACAGTCAACTGTGACGCAGTGGTGTTTCCGTCCGTGGCCAGTTCGGCGAGCGCGGTCTGGATGTCATCGGACGTGAGTTTTCCGGTCGCCAGTCTGGATCGGTAAAAGTCGATCGGCATCAGTGTTTCGCAGTCGGAGAACAGTTTCAGGAAGCGTCGAGCCTTCAGAAACGAGCGGCTGGTCATGCCCAGAAACGGATTGACGGCCACAAAATCTTTCAGAGGCCAGACCGGTGCGATGGTCTCTTCGACCTTCTGAAGAAGCTCCCGTAATTCGATCGCCTGGTCCTCTTCCCCGGCGTTCGGGAAGGGCAGCAGAGTTGAAACTTCCGAAGAGGAAACGCTGGCAGTGCTCATAATCAATTCCTTGCAGGACTGTGGGTGATCTTGTTTTCGTTGCTTCGAAGTTGGCGACCCCGGCAATCTCACCGCTTCAGTTGTCGCGTCGTCCGAGCGAGGACGGCGTCGATGTAAAAACCGTTGGACGCATGGACGTAAGCTGTCCGCAGCCATTTCGGCGAGTTCTGTCGAGCGACCGCCGGTACCAGCGAGAGCCAGTTTTCCAGCACCAGCAGTGCAAGAAAGGCGGTGACCACAAAGACAGCAAACATCACAGTGATTTGCGGAGCGATCTCAGGCGTGCGACTGGCGAGGACGCTGATTTCCGATGCGAGTACCGCATCAACGGCCTGGAAACTCACCACGTACGCAGCACTCAGCAGAGTGGTTGTTACCAGTCCAACCGGGATGGCTCGTGGCTGCCGGCTCATGACCAGTTGCGACACCCACCGAGTCAGGCCCAGGCAGAGAATCATCCCCAGCAGGTACCCGCCTGGTTTTGCGGCCAGGTCGAGACCGAGCAAACTTGTGACAGCGGCATAGATCGCCAGCGTCGCTGTGAGCGAGAAGCCAAGTGCTGCAAAACCGGCTCGGACTCCTATTGGCTGCTGTCGGGCAGTCCCGCGTGTCGCGGCCGCCTGATTCAACACATCGCCGCTGTTGAGAAAAGCGTGGGCCTTGTAAAGCGAGTGGGCGATGATGTGCAGCATCGCCGCCGAGAACGCTCCCAGCCCGCACTGCAGCATCATGAATCCCATCTGAGCGATCGTGGACCACGCCAGCGACTTCTTGATGCTTGTCTGAGTCAGCATGACCGTCGCGGCGGAGCAGGCGGTCACGGCTCCCAGCACAGCCAGAAATGACATTGCCAGCGGTGACCAGGCCAGCAGGGGGCTGAGTCGGATGAGGAGATATCCACCCGCGTTGACAATTCCAGCGTGCATAAGAGCCGAGACCGGAGTCGGCGCTTCCAGCGTTTCCGGCAGCCACGTATGGAAAGGAAACTGTGCCGTCTTCAAAGCCGCTCCCGCAATCAGCAGCGCCCCGATCGACGGCAGCAGGCTCCCCGCAGGCAGACCACTCGACTGATACGACTGCACGGTGGCAAAAAGCTCCGGCAGCCGCAGCGTTCCGAACTCTCTGAAGATCAGCACGCCCGCCGCGAGAAGGAACACGTCGGCGACGCGGCTGACGATGCACTTCGTCCAGGCCGCTCTGCGAGCTGCCGGTCGGTCAGAGTAATGAGTCAGCAGTTTGTGAATCCCAAGACTCGAAAGACTCCAGGCGACAAACAGCGTCACCAGGTCACCCGAGATCGCCAGCAGAGACACCGCACCGACGGTCAGACTTAACCATCGGAAGTAGCTTCCCTGATGAGTTTCGCTATCGAGATACCGGATCGAAAATCGGCAGATGACCCAGCCCACAAAGGCCACCAGAGTCAGCATGAGCCAGGAAGTCCCGTCCGCCAGGACAGCGGGAAGCGGTGAGTCCGCATTGCTAATCTGCATCGGCGACGCCTGCCCCGTTCGCAGCCAGCCAGAAAGAAAGATTCCGAGACCTGTGACAGCAGCTCCTAGATGGAGCGTCGAATTACCTGCCACAATCTTGCGGAACCGAGCCGCTTTAAGGTCGGCAATACGTCCAGGCACGATCCCCAGACCGATCAACAGAAACATCGGCAGCAGCCAGACAAGCTCCAGAAACATTGATACGCTCCAGTCTGTGTTATGCGACACAAGATATGCGAAATGTGTGTCGTGTATTGTGGTTCGTTATCGGGATAGAGCAACAGATATGCGATGGCGTTAAAGCGATGCATGACTTCGGTTTTTTCGATGAGTTGTTCCGGCGGCCAGACGCGTGCAACAAATTCACGAATTGTGATTCGCGACTGAGGTGTTCATACTCCCTCCGAAACGCCCCGGGCGTGCAGACCACGCCTCACACAAAGACGCGGCAGGACCGGCAGACATGGCAAAGAAACAAGCCGTCAGGAAAGCAGGTGTAAAGACCCCTACGGAGCGGAGTGTTGCAACGGATGCTCAACCGCAGTCCGGTTCCGCTCATCGCTGGACGTTTCTCACGAACCATTCACACGTGCTGGTCCTGCTGGATTCGGAAGAGGCACCCGTCCTGCGTGAAGTCGCGATCCAAGTGGGCATCACAGAGCGTGCCGTGCAGCGGATTATTCAGGATCTTGAAGAAGGCGGCTTCATCGAGCGTGAACGCGTCGGCCGCCGCAACCGCTATCGAGTCTTGAAAGATCAGCACTTGCGTCACTCGATCGAGTCACACTGCACCATCGGTGACCTGCTGAACCTGATTTTGAGGTAAGGTCGACGATTGCCTCAATACTTTGCGTTGCGAACGTGCTAACGAATGAGCAGGTGCTGATTTCGGAAGGGCTTCGCAGGTTCGACTTTGGGGTGCTCCATGAGGTCAAATTCGGCAATGAGTTCCTGGCGGCGTTGATTCGCTTGCGCGTCGAGCAGACCCAGCGCGGCAAGGGCTTTGTCCTGCGTCGTGACCAGTCCGATGATTAAATACTGGACGACAGCCACTCCGTAACAGATCCAGCCGGGCAGACCGGGAGCGATGGCGGCGAGGATGGCGAAGACCGGCGAAGACTTATTCAGATGCAGGCAGAGGTGCCCTTTGAGGAAGGGCCAGCTTTTGCTTTTGATCTGCGGTCGCCATTTCTGCTTTCGGTTGAAGTTGTGTTTCGGAGGTCGGTTGTGCATCAGCGCAAAGAGTTCCTGGTCGGGCATCATCTGAATTACCCCGATGGCGAGCATGACTCGGAAGCCGAGCAGGATCCAGCCGTAGTCGTTCTGGCTGACTTCGAGCATCGACGCTGAGGGAACTGAGATTTCAGACGACGTCGAGTCGGACGGATCAAGCGGAGCAGACTGCGTGAAGCGCGAATGGATGACGGGCTCAACCCACGGAAACAGCGAGGTTTCCATGTTCTGGGTGGCCAGCAGGAGTATCAACGCACCTCGAAACCATTGTTCGAGATCTTTTTCCAGTTCGTTGTCGAGCGTTCCGAAACGCAGGACTCGCTTGAGCAGCCATAGGAATAGCGGCACCGCTATCGAGCCCACAACCAACCGGGTGATTGGTCGAACGATGGGCTTGAGGAGCGAAACGTCCATCAACAGACGAAAAAGGCTCCACACGATGGTTCTCCCGATGACTGAAAACGCTGCTTAGAACGGCTTCAGCCGTTCCGGTGGCGTCAGTCAACGTAGAGAAATTCGTTTGAGTTCAGCAGGACGTGGCACAAATCCGTGAGAGCTTGCAGGTCGATGCCGCTGACCGATTGCGACGAAGCAGTGGCGATGCTCAAGTGGTTCTCTGCCTTGGACTTGTCGCGACCGGGCGAGTCCGCAGTGTCGAATTCCCAGAATCCGGAAACAGCACTGGGGGTTCCACCGTTGATCAGAAGCTGGTCGGCGGGGAGCTTTGCGCGGGAGACGCGAACGTTGTCGATCAGGCCATCCCAGCGGCTGCGTCGGCTGCCGTCGCGGTCGCCGATCGTCAGCTTCAGATCGTTGTGAAAGTCGCCGATGACTTTGTGCGAAATGGAAGCGGTTTGAAGTGCTGCGTCGGGTTTTGATAGATCTTTCATGAAGAAGGTGACGCCCGATTCTGATGTCGCGTCGACGTCGACCGAGACGGCGACGTAGTAAGGTCGATTGAGTTCCGGGCGAAGATCAGATGCGATGACTTCGTAGGTCGGTTTATCGGTTCCGGCCTGACGAGGTTCTCCACCGATCAGTTGAAGAATCAGGTTTCGAGGTTTGTAAGCGGACTTCGTACTGGTGACTCCGAAGTTCCATCCTCGATGAGCGGTGTCGCCGTTCCAGTGGGAAACGATCGTCCGAACGTTCGCATCCGAATACAGAGATTTAAGCTCGATAATGGCTTCGATGGTGAAGTCTTCGGTCGGCAGTTTGCCGGCATCGGCTGTCTTGAATGTGGTGCTGGCGTTGTCGCCATTGATGTGTGCCGCTTTGCTCTGTGTGGCGTCGAGCGTTGAAGTGATGGCCGGTGGCGACGTCGGCGAATCTCCCTGGCTTGCCAGATACCGACTTGCTGCTTCGACTTCGGCGTCTCTGGGCGACCGGCCAAACGCGAGCTGCCAGGCTGCCAGAACGGCGGCGTGACTGACGTTTGCCCCCGGACTGAGATCCTTTGCCACGGTCTGGTCAACACGTTTCGCGAATGCCGCCGACCGGGCAAGCATCCATGGCCCGTTCATCATGAGTAACGACTGAGTTGGAGTTGTCGTGACGTCGCGTAATGCGGTGCTGTTGAAACCGTCAGCGACGTCGAATGCTTTGAGCATTGGGTCGGGCGAGTTGCGGACGACTTTTGTGTAGACAGATCGTCGAGGCGTCGAAGCGGCGACAGCAGCCCCTCCGGCTGTGGAGTCGAGTTCTC
>JADHNX010000078.1 GCA_016779365.1 Planctomycetaceae bacterium | reverse complement strand
ATCTTCGCGGAAACCGATTCCGAATTGTCGTTCGAGACGCGGCCACAAACGCAGACCAGCTTGCGGCAGAGCTCGTTTCCAGGCTCCGGCAATCAGGATTCCCGAACTACTTCGGTGAGCAACGATTTGGCAACGCCGGAACGACTGACGATCTGGGCTTTCGCATGTTACGAGGCGAACGGGTTCGACGCCTAAGTCGCGACGGGCTGCGGTTCACGCTGTCGGCTGTGCAGTCGCGAATGTTCAACGCCTGGGTGGCTGATCGAATCTCCGACGGACTGAGCGGTCAAGTTCTCAAAGGTGACGTGATGCAGGTCACCACGTCGAAAGGTCCATTCGTCGTCACCGATGCTGCCATCGAGCAAGCGCGGTACGACAGGCATGAAACGGTTCTGTCGGGACCAATCTTTGGTCCGAAGATGAAACAACCTGAAGACATCCCGGCAGAACGCGAACAGGCAATACTCGACCGGTTCGCTCTTCCCCGCGAAGCGTTCAGCAAGTTCAAGAAGCTTACGCAGGGAACACGCCGACCGATGGTGATCTGGCCGGACGACCTCGCCGTGCAGAACGTCGTTAACGGCATCGAGTTCTCATTCACCTTGCCGTCAGGCGTTTACGCGACGTGTCTGATGCGCGAGTTGATGAAAACTGCGTGAGTGTTTGCTCGACCGGCCTAACAGACGGGCGTGGCGGACACTTCGGCAGCGTGGCGGCAGATTCTTTCGACGCTTGCACAAATCTGCCGTGTTGCCACATCACCTTCCAGTAGAATCGGGTGGTGAAGAACCAGCACGTGCTCGTCGCAATGGTTTGCGACTGGCAGCTCGCCGACAGTTCGAAATCGGCGTTTGCTGTGGATTCTGTTCAAACTGCGAAACCCAGGATTGAGTGCAACGGTTTCAGCACGCATCGCTTGTGAGAATTTGTCCCGACTTAATCCTGTCGAGTTTGTCGGATCAAACTGCAAACCGACTTTGAAGAACGCCGGACGGTCTTCATCGCCCACCGGGCAGGCATCGACAAGCGGTCGCAATATCTGATCGCCCTGTGCTGACGTGAGCTGTGTCAGTTGGTTCGACAACCTGCGAACGGAGTCCCAGCGAACAATATTTCGTTCTTCCAGTCGTTCGAGCTGCGGTCTCAACACGGCGGCCTGCATTTCGGAAAGAGGATACGCCTCGTTGCCTCGCTGAGTGAACAGCCGGATGCGCTGTGCGATTTCCGGGTGATCAGTCATGACCGCGCCACCGCGACCGGATGTCAGAAGTTTGCTCCCGCCAAAACTCAGCACTCCAACATGCCCTGCGGTGCCGGCGCGACGTCCGTCGAACATCGCGCCCGTTGCCTGACACGCGTCTTCGACAACGGAAAATCCGTGCCGAGCTGCTGACTCCATGACCGGCTGCATTGGCACCCGTCCGCCATGCAGGTGCGACACGATGACCGCTTTCGTTTTGTTTGAGATGGCGGCTTCAAGCTGCGACACATCCATCTGCCAGCTCGCCGGATCGATGTCGACCAGAACCGGAGTCGCGCCGATGGCCAGAACGTTCTGAAAGTTCGCCTTGAAGTCGTAGGCGGCGAGGATGACTTCGTCACCAGCCTCAACGCGAACTCCTCGCAGTGCGAGTTCAACAGCGGCAGTTCCGCTGGCACACAGAATCGTCTCCGTCACGTTGTGAAAGTTGTTGAGTTGCTCGGTCAGCGCTTCGCAATTTGGACCGTGGTACTTACCCCACGAGCCGTCACTCAGGCACGCGTTCAACGCGTCGGCAACTTCCGGCCAGTTTCCGGGCCACTCGGGAAGAGCTTCTGTTCGGAGTGGAGTTCCGCCGAGAATTGCTGGGAGTTCAGACGCGGACATCGAGTGTGCTCGGCAGAGGTCGCAACGGAAGAATCGCGAAGAACGATGTCATGTCGGACACGTTCCCGGATAAGGATTTCGTCAGGACGAGCCCGACCTACAGGAGACCGGGGATGGGCTGCCACTCGCCAGCGACTCGCGCGACTTCAGGTGGGACTCCCTGAGCGATGCGCAGTTCGGCGACGTCGAATAACGTGTGCATGATTGTGGCGATCAAGTTTGAGTTTCGCATCGGAGTCGTCAATGGCTCGCCTGCGTCACGAGTTGACTGGCCAATCACTTGTCCGGAATTAACTCCCCCGCCAGCCAGCAACAGCGGCGACAGGTTGCCCCAGTGGTCGCGTCCGCCTCGCGAGTTGATGCGAGGCGTGCGGCCCATTTCGCCACAGCAGACCAGCAGAATCTTATCGCTGAGTCCTCGCGCTTCGACGTCGTCCAGAAACGCGGACACCGCATGATCAAACGGCGAGCCCATGTAACGCATGCCTTCTTCGACGCCGGCGTTGTTCACGTCCGAATGCATATCCCACACGAAGTTTGTGGTGACCGTCACAAAGCCCGTGCCCGCTTCGCACAGCCGCCGGGCCATCAACATCAGCTTGCCCAGAGCTTTGCCGTTATCAACATACCGTTCGTAATTTTTCCAGTGGCGGCTGATGTCTGAAGGACGCATCAGCGGTGCCGTGTCGTAGCGCGCGACCGTTGCCGGGTCTTCCTTCGAAAGATCAAACGCGTCTGCCACTCCGCCAAGTATTGTCGAGAAAGCCTGCTCGCGAACCTTCTCGATGCCACCTGCCCGACCGGCGTTTTCAAGTGCCCATTTCACATCGTCGAGATTCGTCAGCAACGACCGACGATCACCGATCCGATCGAGCGGCAGATTAAGTTTGAGATTCTTCTGAGCGTCGCCATCGGCCCCTGGAATGAACGGTGCGTAGACGCTGCCGAAGTTGCCGACAGATTCGAACTTCCCGAAGTTCGAAATCCGCGTCATCGTTGAATCGTCCACCGCCTTCGGAAACAGAGCAACGTTCGTCGGCATGCCGTTGTCGGGACGGTTGGTCCCGGCGATTCGCGAATAGATTGTTCCGATGTTCGCGTCGAACGAATCCTTACCGACGATTGGCTTGATGTCGTGTCGGCTGTCGCCTGTCTGAAACGAGCGAACAATCGAGAACTTGTCGGCTCGCGCCGCCAGTTGTGGCATGGTTCCGCCGAACGTGATGCCCGGCAGCTTTGTCGAAAGTTGGCCCGTCGCGCTGCGGATTTCAGACGGCGCTTCCATTTTTGGATCGAACGTCTCGATCTGACTCGGTCCGCCGTGCATAAAGAGGAAGACAACCGACCGATCCGTTGTCAGTGGATTGCCGCCCGCAGCCTGAGTGTCCGTTCGCAGAAGATCGGCCAGCGAAAGCCCGCCCAGTCCGAGCCCGCCAATGCTCAGAAACTCGCGTCTGCCGAATGGTTTGCTGAAATCGCCAACGCTGAGCATTTACGCAACTCCTCATCAATCTGCGGTCACAACGTTCTCTGCAACTACTCTTTCATATCGATCGGCCACGATCCAGACAACAGCCGAAATAGTCGGTAAGAAACTTCAGTTCCCCCTCACTCGCCGCTGCGACCGCGACCTCTCCCCAGAGGGAAGAGGTGACCGGCAGCGTTGGCGTTTGTGAATGCCTGACTATTCGAGAGATTCGTTCTCAAGATTCTCGGCAATCTCCCGTTCTTTTGCGGCTTTCTCCGGTCGGCCTTCGTGATCGTGGAGCTTTGCGAGAATGCGATGCGTTTCCGGATCGGTCACGTCGATGTGTAACGCCTCCTTCGCCCAGCGTCCGGCTTCGACAACGTTGCCTTTGTCGTCGGCGAGCTGTGCCAGTTTCCTTCTGACGACGGGGTTATCGCCGTCGAGGCTGGCGATTGACTCCAGCACGTCTTTCAGCTTGTCGTCTTTCTTGAGCTGGATGTAGGCAGCAGCCAGACCTTTCAGCCACTCGCCCGATTGCGGCAGGTAAGACTGATCGATTTTGAATTTTGTCCGGCCGAGTTCGTACAGTCTGGCGGCTTCTTCCGGCTGAGACTGTACGAGTCGGAGTTTCGCCAGCAGCCCGAGGACATCCGCATTGGGCGACTCTGCATCGAAGGCTGCCTCAAGGAATGCAACAGCCTCGTCGACATCGCTGGCCAGCAGTTCCAGCTCAGCCAGCACGACAGCGGCCATCGGTTCGCGAGGATTTTTTTCGAAGGCCTGTTCAGCAAGTTCTCGCGCCTGCCGACGACGATTGGCCTTAAAGAGTGCATGGGCGAAAGCCGCCATCGTTGCGGGACTGTCGGGTTCGGCGTTGAACTCCTTCTCAAGATCGGCGATCGACTTTGGAGACTGAGAAACCGAGCCTCCGAGTTCGTTCTCAACGATCCGTTTCAGAAAGTCGCGATAACCTTCGTCGAACTTCTCGGCAGACATCCCGAAGACCAAAGGGATGGCGTCGTTGGTGCGGACATTGTTGCGATACAGGTCGAGCATTCTGCTGATCGACTCTTTGCCGAAAGTTTCGATCATGTACTGCGCGTAAAGTCGGCTCTGACAGTACGCGAATTGCCAGTCGGCGGGAGTTTCCGGACGAACGAAAATGCCGGTCAGCTCGTCGAGACTCCACAGCTCGCCGGACGGAACACGTTCCAGCAGCATCCGATTCCACTCGGCCGGACGCTGGATGTCTTCGCTGGTGACGGCCAGCGCTTCGGTGAACCAGTGCGGAATGTTGAAATGCGTCTGCTGCAGAGTCAGCACGTGGACGAACTCGTGCTTCACGACGCGAGCCCAGTTGTACGGCTGCGGTGACGCGGTCGGCGACGCCAGCGCGACCATCATTCCGGTCGACGCGCCGATGGTTTGAATCCAGGGCAGCCCGACCATTCTCGCGCTGAACCATTGATGGGCAGATAGCCCCTTGGCGTTGTTGTAAATTTCGAAGACGCTGCGCTGAGGCGGTTCGTAGCCGTAAAGTTCAACCAGCTCGGGATAGACCTCTTCGAGATACTCGGCCATGTATTCGCCGAGAATCTTGTCAGCCTGCGAGTCGACTCGGATGACGAAGTGGTCGGTGGTGATGGTTTCGTAGCCGCTGAGCACGCCCAGCACTTTTCGCATATTGCTGACTCGGACGTGGTACGGATCGGCCTGAAACGCTTCGTCAAGAAGCTGCTTCGCCTGGTCCGAACGACCGGTCTGCATATAGAGCATGCCGAGCGACGTCTTTGGCTGCGAAAGTTGCGGCATGACTCGAATGGCGTGTTCATAAAGCTTCTCGGCCATCGCGTACTTGCGGCGCGATTCCAGCGTGCTGGCAAACGCGTTGAGAAAAACTCCCGGCTTCGAATTCCTCGTCGCGACGTCGATCAACAGCTTCTCCAGTCGAGAAGGTTCTTTCAGGTCCACCTCGTCGATGACGTCGAGATTGGCGAGCAACTCAAGCAGACGCTGGTCTGCTTCTTCGCCCGGTTGCACATCGAGCAGGTAGAACGTCGCTGCCAGTCGTCCGAGCGTTTCCGAGTCGAAGGGGTTGATCTTTCGGGCTTCTTCCAGAGCAAGCAATGCAGCATCGGGCGATTGCTTGTTCAAAGCGATGTCGGCCATCAGTCGCAGCGTCGGCACATAGTTGTCCTGAATCCTGAGAGCCTGCTCGGCGTACGTCAGCGCGACGGCGACATCGTGTTTCTGCAAAGCCGCTTCGCCGAGCGCCACGATGACCGCAGCCGCTCTCGGGTTGATCTCCAGAGCCTTCTTCAGATCGGGAAGTGCCTGTGCGCGATTGTACTTTTCCAGCAGCAGAGAACCCGACGCCAGATGCGTCTGCCAGGACAATGGATCGTCCTTCAACGCGTCGACGCAAAGCGTGTTGATGATGAAGTTGAAGATGCTGGAGTTGCTGTTCCACCGAGCGTATTCGGCAGCACCCTCGGCGACGAGGAGTAACGTTTCAGCATCGGTCGGCTGCTTGCGGTTGTAGTATCGAACGAACCAGCGAAACTCGTCGCTGGCCCTCTTCAAATCACCGCTTTCCGTACTCAACCGAGCAAGCACCAGATGCGCCAACGGTTGATCGGCGTCCGCCTTCAAAGCCGCTTCGCAGGAAACTGCAGATTCTTCAAAACGTCCGATCAAATACTGAAGCCGTGCAGCTTCGACAAAGATCGCCGGAGAAGGCTTCGCGATTTCAGTCAGACGAGTGATCGCCTCTTTGTATTGCCCCTGGCTTTCCAGAGCTCGACTCAGGCCAATGGTCGCCGCAGAGCGAACGGCCTCGTTCTCAGACTTGACGAAATCGGTAAACGCTTCTGCCGCCTCTTCGTAGCGACCTCGTTGCAGATGTTCGGTCGCGTCGGCGAGTTTCGACGTTTCATCGGCGCGAGCCTGATCCGCAGCTTGCAGTGAAACGGCAAAGATCGCCGCAAAAAGTACGACGATTCGAGTCTCGCTCAGAATTCGTACGTCCATGAATAGCTCTTCCTTCGAACGCCTGCGAACTTGCTTCCTGCCTGCACAACGGCAACGTCCGAAAATGATGACGCGTCGGTGATGGCCGCGAAACTGTGTTTCCCTGGGAAGTCAGATTATCCTTGTTGATGAACGGCGGAATCTTTTCCGCAGAAGCTCGACACGACGAAAACGTATGGATTTCCGCATGAACCAGCAGCACGATTTTCCACGGGCCTTCGCGCAACGAATAATTCTGCTGTTTGCCGCTGTGATCGTCTTAAGCATGGGCAGTCTGGCGGTGAACGCTGCCGACAAAGTGACGCCCGACTACGTCAGGCAGATCGCTCCCATCTTTCAGAAATATTGTGTCGGCTGCCACAACGCGGACGATGCGGAAGGCAAGCTATCGCTGGATTCGTACGCCGATCTGCAGAAAGGCGGAAAGCATGGACCATCGTTTCAGCCGGGCGACGTTGCTTCCAGTCGGTTGCTCCAACTGGTGACCGGCAAAGCCAAACCGGTGATGCCTCCTGAAGATGAAGAACGACTCACGAAAGAAGAAATCGCTCTGCTCACCGCATGGATTGAAACCGGAGCAAAAGGACCGGAAGGAGCGGAACCGGCTCGCCGCACTCTGATGGTTCCGAAAATCGCACCGACCGCGATCAAAGAAGGTCCGATTGCCGCTGTGGCCGTCTCGCCTGACGGAAGCCGAATTGCGGTCGCGCGGTTTGGCTCGGTCGAGATTCGCGACGCAGCCTCAATGAAAGTCGTGCGGAGGCTGACGGACTTCCCCGGCAAAGTGAACTCCGTCGAATTTTCTTCGGACGGAGCCAGAATCATTGCCGGGTCTGGGATCGCCGGGTTGTACGGACAGGCCAGTATCTGGACGATCGCCGACGGCAAACCGGTCGCAATGTTCGAAGGCCATCGCGACGCCATGTACGACGCGGTACTGAATCGCGACCAGTCGATTCTGGCGACATGCAGCTACGACAAAAAAATCGTTCTCTGGGACGTGGCCACCGGGAAGGAACTTCGCACACTGGCCGGTCATAACGGCGCGGTCTTTGATCTCGACTTCAGCCCGGACGGAACCATCGTCGCCAGCGCGAGCGCCGACCAGACGATCAAGCTGTGGAAGGTTTCTTCGGGCGAGCGGCTCGACACGCTCAGTCAGCCACTGAAAGATCAGTACGTCGTTCGGTTTTCTCCGGACGGGGAGTACGTCATTGCCGGCGGCCTGGATAATCGCATCCGAGTGTGGAAAGTCATTTCGAAAACGAAGCCGCAGATTAACCCGCTGGTCTATTCAAGAATCGCTGCCGAAGGTTCGATCATTCAACTCGGCTTCAGCCCGGACGGTTCCAGGCTGGTTTCGATCGCCGACGACCAGACGATGAAGCTGTGGGACACCGCCGAGTACACGCAGCGGTTCGCCTTTGAAGCTCAGTCGTCCGTGACACCCGCGCTGGCCGTCGCTCCAAACGGCAAGTCATTCGTCGTTGGCCGAATCGATGGCACCTTGCAGAAGTACAATTTCGACACTTCGTCAACGGGAGCAACGACCGAACAGCACTCGCAACTGGTGACCGTGTTTCCGGCAACGGGCAAGCCGTCGCAATCCGTCGACGAAACCGAGCCGAACGACAATCCCGCTCAGGCAGCAGTCGTTGAAATTCCCGCGACGATTAAGGGCGTCATCAACCCACAAGCTGGCGATTCAACGACAGCTTCGGCCGTCGATGTCGACATGTTCCGTTTCTCAGCCGGCGCTGGTGAGGCGTGGGTTTTTGAAGTCAACGCCGCCCGAAACAAATCGCCGCTGGATTCGAACATCGAAATTCTCGACGCCAACGGAAACCGCATTGAACGCGTTCGGCTGCAAGCCGTGAGGGACTCGTACATCACGTTTCGAGGCGTCGACTCGAACACTCGCGACTGCCGGCTGCACAACTGGGAAGAGATGGACGTTAACCAGTTGCTGTACCTGAATGGCGAAGTCGTTCAGCTTTGGCTGTGGCCGCGAGGCCCCGACTCCGGGTTTCAGTTTTATCCTCAGAACGGCAACCGCACGACGCTGTTCGACACGACGGCGAATTCGCACGCGCTGCAGGAGCCATGCTACATAGTCGAGCCGCATCCGCCGGGCACGGAACTCATCCCCAACGGGCTGCCGGTTTTTCCGATCTACTACGAAAATGACGACGATGCGTTGCGGCAACTGGGCCGCGACTCACGGCTGACATTCATCGCTCCGGCGAAGGGCGATTACTTCGTCCGTATTTCCGACGTACGAGGCGCCAGCGGAGCCGACTTCAAGTACGAACTGACGGCACGACCTGCGAAACCTGATTTCAACGTTCAGCTTCAGGGAAACAAGCCGTCGGTCCAGGCCGGCAGCGGCAAAGAATTCAAGTTGATGGCAAACCGGCTCGACGGCTTCGGCGGCGAGATTCAAATCGCCGTTGAGAATGTGCCGGTTGGTTTTGAGATCTCACAACCGCTGGTCATCGAAGCCGGTCAGTTTTTTGCTTACGCAACGATCAACGCCGCGCCGGATGCTGAAGAGCCAACTCCCGAAGACGTCAAGAAGATCAGATTCTCCGCCAGAGCGACGGTCAATGGCCAGGAAGTAACGAAAGACGTGGGCGGCTTTGCGGAACTGAAGCTGGCAGCGGCTCCGAAAATTCTCGTCGCGATCGGACCGGACAAGCTCGACGCTGGCGATGCCGAAGTTCCGGCTTTTGGCAAACCCAATCCGCTGGAACTGACGATCGCTCCGGGAGAAACCATCACGGCCCGCGTTCACATCGAACGAAACAAGTACGACGGGCGAGTTGGTTTTGAAGCCATCGAGCAGAACCTTCCACACGGAATCATCGTCGACAACGTCGGTCTCAGTGGCCTGCTGATTGTCGAAGGAAAGACTCAGCGGCAGTTCTTCCTCACTGCGGCCGACTGGGTTCCTGAGCAGACTCGAGTTTTTCATCTGCGCAGCAAGGAAGAAGACGGCCAGACATCGTGGCCGATCATTCTGCATGTGCGACGTAAATAACGAATGGAATCGTTGATGTCAGAGCTGACCGAAACTCAGCAGCAACTTGTTGACCGTACCGCCGCTTTCGTGCGCAGCCAGATGGAAGGCGACTCGTCCGGCCACGACTGGTGGCACGTCTGGCGAGTCTGGCAAAACTCGCTGTTCATCTCGCGCAGCGAAAACGCGGACCGGTTTGTGACGGAACTCGCCGCGCTGCTGCACGACATTGCCGACTGGAAGTTTCACGACGGCGACGACTCAGCCGGTCCGAAAGCCGCGCGAGCGTGGTTGAGCGAGCAGTCGATCGACGAGTCGGTGATTGACCATGTCTGTGAAATCGTCGCAACCATTTCGTTCAAAGGTGCGGGCGTCGAGACTCCGATGGCGACGCTGGAAGGAAAGATCGTCCAGGATGCCGACCGGCTGGAAGCGATCGGCGCGATCGGAATCGCTCGCTGTTTTGCATTCGGTGGAGCGAAAGGCCGGTTGATGCACGATCCTGAAGACCCACCGGAACTGCACGCGTCGTTCGAGGACTACAAGAAGAAGTCCGGCCCGTCGATCAACCACTTCTACGAAAAGCTGCTGCTTCTGAAAGACCGGATGAATACGGAAACCGGCCGGACGCTGGCCACTCAGCGTCACCAGGTGCTGGAAGATTTTCTCGAACAGTTTCACGCCGAGTGGAATATCGCGACGACGTGATCGTCAGCCGCCGCCGAGTTTCTTTCTGGCCTCTTCGAAACTTTCACCGAGTGTCCCGGCCATTCTGGGGATCAGTTTTGACTCGGCGACCTTGATCACCGTTCCGGTCCCGCGTTCTGGCAACCCGATGCACAGCCCATCGCAGTCTTCATACTTCAACGCCCCGCTGATCGCCTCATCGGTCACCAGCGATTGGGCACTTCCCATTCCAACGATCAGACCATGCATCTGCATCGTTTTTCGAAGTTGCTGCTGAAGCTGATTTCCGGTCGGAGTGCCGCTCTTAAACTTCCAGGTCGCGTCGCCGGTCATCAGAACGATGGAGAAGTAGACTTCCTCGCGGGTTTCGGTCAGCGTCTGCTTGACGTAGACGGAACCGTTCCTGCCAGACTTATCGTGACGGGAATAAAGTTTGCCTGTTTGATCAGACGTGATCGTCGGTTCGAAACCGTGCTTTTTCAGTTGTTCGAGCGTCACGTTAAGCTCGTTCTGGTCGTAGGCCTTGTCGGCGAGCACGACCAGCGCTTTTCGGGGCAGCACTTTTCGTCGTGATACTGGCTCCTGCGAGCGATACTCGTTCTGCGGCTTGTCGCTGCGATTCCTTTCCGAGCTTTGCTTGTTCTCCGTCAGAGCTTCCGGAATTCCACCAACCGCTCCGATGAAGTTAAGAGTGGCTTTTTCACGCGAAGATTCTGCCTCGGAGACGATCCTGTAGGTAACGGGCTTTGCCGGTTCCGCTGTCACTGCGGCGTGGACAGCGAGTCCAGCCAGCAGAATGGCGGCGGCGGGAATTGAGGCCAAAGCTGGCTTGGCCTTCACTCGATCCACCAGGTCTGACCACGGTGCGGCCTGTGCCGATGGGCGGCGACCGGCGATGCACGCATCCAGATCCTCGCCCAGCTGCTTCATGGTCTGATATCGGTCGTCTGGATTTCTCGCGACCATTTTCTGGAAGACAGCGTCGAGCCCCGCCGGCACCTCAGGAGCCTTCTCTCGAAGCTTCGGCACGGGTTGCTCGCGATGCGCGATGATCTTTTCCATCAACGTCTCACCGGCAAACATCGTCGTGCCGGTCAGCAGGAAATACATCGTGCAGCCAAGACTGTAGATGTCTGACCTGGCGTCCGCATGTCGACTGTTGAGAGCCTGCTCGGGCGACATGTAGTCGACCGTGCCCATGATGACGCCGCTGGCAGTCATGGACGCTCGCGTCGTGGAGTCCGTCGGGCTGTCGAGCAGCGGTTCAAATCTGGCGAGCCCCATGTCCAGAACTTTCAGCTGCCCGGCGTCATCGCCCAATTCGGCAACCAGCAGATTGTGCGGCTTGATATCTCGATGCGTGACGCCCTGGTCATGGGCATACTCCAGAGCGGACGCAGTTTGCCGCATGAGCTTCAGGGCTTCTTTGACCGGAAGCGGCCCGTCTTCTTTCACACGCCGAGACAGGTCGCGACCATCGATAAACTCCATGACGAGAAACTGAATTCCGTCTGCCTCGTCGGCGTCATGAGCAACGACAAAGTTCGGATGACTGAGTGCCGAGTGAGTCTTGATTTCCCGC
>JADHNX010000077.1 GCA_016779365.1 Planctomycetaceae bacterium | reverse complement strand
TTCGGATCAAGCGTCGAATCATCGCCACGAAAGATCTTGCTATCGGCCAGCCGCATCGAAAATTCGAACGACTTTCCTTTCGGGTTTCCTCGATCGGTCAGGTCGGGATCGACCTTGTAGTCTGGTCCGATCGTGAAATTCCCATTCCCCTCAACGCCGGGCTGTTCTGAATAACCATCCTCAGCAAGGGCGACAGACGGGGTAATCGCTGCGAGGAAGATGAAAGAAAGGTAAACGAGCAGGACGGCGGAAAGTGGTAAGTTAATTCTCATAATGCCCGTTGCTGGAAAGAGGAACTTGGAGAGTGTCGACATGCGCGGATGATAGTTCGCAAGACTCCACCGCGACAGTTGGCTGACCTTTGGAAAGGTGTGCCTGCCGATTTGCGGGTGTTAGCATATTCAACCGAGTTTCCCCTTTTTTCACAGAACTGCGAGGCTGACCGGACGATGAATCGTCAACCGCTTTTCATGTTGAGTGTTCTCACAATCGTCGCTGCAAACCGCTTGCTGGCTCAGGCTGCAGAGGTCGCGGCGCAACCGGCTGTTTTCGGGCCGTACGAGTACGAAGCCAAGCCTGATCATGAAGCATTCAACTCGTTCAATCCAAGGAAAGCTCCAGCTCCTGGCGGCCTGCTTCTCAAGGCAGGCGATCGGCTGGCGATTTGCGGCGACTCGATTACCGAGCAGAAGATGTACTCGCGACTGGTCGAGACCTACCTGACGGTGTGCGTGCCTGAGTTGAAGATTACGGTTCGACAGTACGGCTGGAGCGGTGAAAAGACTGACGGATTTCTGCGGCGGATGGACAGGGACTGCCTGACGTTCAAGCCGACCGTCGCGACGCTGGTCTACGGCATGAACGATTCGCGGTATCGCCCTTTCGACGCTACCAACGGACGCTGGTACGAAGATCATTACACAGCGATCGTTCGTCGCTTTAAGGAGAAAAATGTTCGAGTCGTCGTTGGTTCGCCGGGGTGCGCTGGCAAGATTGCGGGCTGGGTAAAAAGCCGAGCGGGAAATCTGGAGCAGCACAACATTCACCTGTGTGCGCTCCGCGACATCGCGATGGGAGTTGCCGAACGGGAGAACGTTCGATTTGCCGACATCTTCTGGCCGATGCTCAAAGCTCAGGTACTGGCGCCGGCTCAACACAGCGCGACCGAAGAGAAGCCGTACCTCGTAGCAGGCGCCGACGGTATTCATCCAGGCTGGGCCGGACAGGTGATCATGGCATGGTCGATGTTGCGGTCACTGGGAATGGACGGCGACATCGGCACGATTTCTGTCAATCTGAATGATGGTAAATTTTCAGCTTCGGATGGCCATAAAGCTGGCTCGTTTTCAGACGGCAGACTAACGCTGACCAGTTCGCGATTTCCGTTTTGCGCTCGCGGCGACCTGGACGATCACAACTCGATCCGCTCCGGCATGACACTGGTGCCGTTTGCCGACGAACTGAACCGCTTCATTCTGCAAGTGGAAACTCCAAAGCCCGGAAACTATCGAGTGACATGGGGCAAGCATTCGCGAGAGTACTCGACAGAGCAACTCGCCGCCGGAGTCAACCTCGCGTGGGACTTCGCAGAGAATCCGTTCTGCGAAGCATTCGACCGCGTTGACGCCGCCGTCGGAGCCAAGCAGGCCTACGAAACTCAGCAAATCAAACGAGAATTCCACAGTCGGGAAGCCCGCGACGATTTTGACGCCGTCATCAAGAGAACCGAAGCCGAACGAAGACCATTAGCTGAGGCAATCGTCAAAGCTATGCAACCAGTGACGTACACGATCGAGATCAAGGCCATCGAGGCAAGGTGACACCTCGGTCGCGGCTCGACTGAATCGATCGAACGCCATCTGCTGGAAGTTAACAATGGCCACATTTTCTCCAGCCGAACTCTATAAAGAGATCGAAGCTGCTTTGGACGAGTTCAGTGTTCGAGAACGCGAGTTCTGAGCCAAAGTGCGCGTTCTGCCTGCCTTGTGGAAACAGTAGCAGTATCCGGAGAATGAACTCGTCTGGGTTGTGGCTGCGATGGGGGGCAACTGCCTGTACTTCGATAATGTTGAAGAAGGTTGGGGATGGGGGAAGTTCGAAACGTGGGCGAGGTTAGCAAGTATTACTGGCAACAAGATGAGATTGGACAGGTAATTTGTTATACGCTGCACGCGATCGACGAAAGTTTAAGTGGCCCGACCGCATAACGAGAAGGCGTTCGCAATGCTCCGTTAAAATCTCCTTTTCGGGCGGTGTTCTTCGAATTGTTATTTCAGCTCTTTTGTGCGGATTCGCTGCTCGGCGGTGAGGCAGACGTGGGCGGCGGTCGCGACTTTGACCAGTTGAATGCCGCCACGGAAGACAGCCATCGCGGCAAAGACGACGACGCTGGCTTCGACGACTTTTCGGTCACCAACAAAGTCAAGCCCCATTCTCAGCAGGTAAAGTCCGAACAGAACAAGGAGCCAACCAGCGATCTCTCGGGTCTTGAACATGACAATGGCTTTCCGGTTACTTTGCGAAACGACCTGTTTCGAACGTTCGAGCAATGGAATTTGTATTAACGACGACGGGAGTTTCGGAAACGGATACGGCGGCGTGAGACTCGTGAAACTTCACGATGGATCCATTTCGACAATTCACTTCGCGCGAAGATTCTTGCTTCCGCAGGAGAAAGTTTTCGCCAGATCAGGATGCTCAACAGGCTGTTGGTCAGGACGCAGATTGCCAGCAGAATGATCCCAAGGGTGATTGTTCTGACGGCGGGCGGAATCAACCTCGCGATCTCAGGTGTGTCTGGATCGAGCGGGACGAGCGCGAGCATGAACGAGATGGACACGACAGGAATCACGGCTCTGCCCAGCATGGTGAAGAGTTCGGCGGAACCGACCGTTGATTCATCTCGTGAAAGCACTCCGAAGGGAGCAAACGCCTGGCGAGGCTCACGAGTGGCATGAAAGAAAGCAACCTGAACTGATGACCGATTCGAAAGTCGATACGGAGCGGGCGACGACGTCAGCGTCAAATACCGGCAGCAGGAAATCAGCAATACCAACAGGCCGATAGACACCAGCGAACTGCCGGGCGACGAACTGTAACCGCCAACGGAACCTGGTTCGGCAAGAAACAGTCCGACTTGAACCATCAGAAAGATCAACGCCACCGACCAGAATCGAATGCCGAGCGTCATGACGAAAAAGACGGCGATCAGAATTGTGATGATCGTGTCGTTGGGCGAAAACCAGAACGAAACAAAGAACGCGCTCAGCCCTGCCAGGATGAGATAAGCCGTTGACGCGGCGAGGGCATCATTCGACCGAGCGACATTCTTTGTGGAGTCAAATCCGGGGCGGTGATCGCTGGCATGTTGCATCATCAGCGGCTCCCGGTTCGAGACGTTCGACCACTTCGAGCGAGTTCTGCTTCGGCCAGAACAAGCTGGACCGCTCGGCCATCTGAGGCAAACGCGACGGGCACTCCGATTCGACGCAGTGCTCGTTGCAGTTTCTCGGCAGAATTGATTCGGCGTGCGCGCTCAGCGTGAGACAGGAGGCGAGAGAGACTTTGCCGGCTGCTCAGGTCGGTCATGTTGAGCGAGCCTGGGCGACAGTCATCCGGACAAGGGCAGATAACGACGACTCGATGATGATGAGCCCGAGCCAGTCGAATCGCCGCAGTCAAACGGCCAGGCGGATCAGGATGGTCGAGCAGATCGACAAGCAGCACCAGCAGTTCGTGATCGTGCGAGCGCGCGACGACTCGCGTCAACGCATCGCTGAGCACTTCGAACTTTCCATGCCAGTCCTGCAGTTCGTTCGGACGACGATCGACGACCGGCCACGTCCACCCGTAACCCGCGTCGATCAGAAATCGCTGACACACCTCTGCCAGACGAGCATCGTCGAAGATCAGATTCTGAGGCTGATCAGGCGTCAGCGAGTAAATCTCTGTCAGCACGGCGGCCAACCGGGTTCGACGAAAACGATCGAGACGTTTACCGCGACGCAGCGGAAACCAGGTAAATGGTACCTGATTGATTTTCGGCTCGAGAAGTTCCGGATGCAGCTTGCTGCACACTCTCCACGTTTCATCCATGAGCTGCTGCGTGAAACGAACGGGCGGCGGTGACGTAGTGACCGCTTTCCCGGACAGCCGATCGAGCATCTGAAAGAAATGCCGATCGCCCGCGCCCGACGCCATGTGCTGAGCTTTCGCGTCGTCGCACGTAACCAATCCGACCGGGTCACGCACTGACATGGCCGAGCGAGCGATGCTGGCGGCCAGGCGGACAATCTGATCCAGCGGTCGCTGCCCGAACGCTCCGTGTTTTGTGCCGAACGAGCAGTCGACAAAGAGCGTCGTGCGGATGGGGACTTCGCTTTCGTATTCGCGAGTCATTAACTGATCGCGTCGTGCCGAAACTTTCCACGCGATGGCTTTGGGCGGATCGCCAGGGACATACTCGCGAAGTTCTAGAAGTTCCGATCCCATCCCCGCTCGCTGCAATCGATGGATGCCTGGAGGCGGCAGCGCGTTGACTCGTTTTGCCAGAGGATGCGTCGCGTCAACGGTAACGCTCGTTGGCAGAACGCGAAAGTTCTGCTGTGCCGGGACAAACCGGCGAGCAATGAATAACCCGTGAAGATCAAACACGCACACGCAGACTCCGCGAAATCTCAGCATGCCCGCTCCGTTTGGCCGGCATGTATAGGCAAACTCAACGGGTGTTCTGCCGCTGACTGATGCATCGATTTCATTGGGCCAGTCGCCGCCGTCTGCACGATCAATCTGGTCGACTCGATCGATCGTCAGATTTTCCGGTTGCCAGTCGCGAAGCCGAATGAAAGGAATTCGCAGAGCACGTTCAGGAATGATCTCAACCGAAACGTTGACGCGTCGACCGGTCCACAACGTCCCCGATTCATCGGCTGACCCGTTAACCTTGCGAACGCAACGAAGATGTCGCAACTGAAGTTCGACTCGCCAGCGAAACAGCAGCCATTCTCCGAAGATCCAGGCGAGTACTGCCAATGACGCATGCGCGAGAAGTCCTTTGTTGGTCAGTGTCCCGATGACGCCGCCAGCGACTCCGAGCAGAATCAGCCATTGTGCACGGTTTGTGATCATGCGGACTTCGAATGGTCAGAAAGTCGAGGACAAGAAAAGTGTATCGGTTCGTGTTTCAGCTTTTCAAAACCGGCACGGTCTTGATCAACTCGTTGACAATGTCGCTGACCTGCCGGCCTTCCATTTCGGCTTCCGGCTGAAGAATCAACCGATGCCCCAGAACCGGCAGCGCGACCGACTGAATATCTTCGTGCGTGAGGTACGGGATACCTCGCAGCAGAGCGTGAGTTCTGGCTGCCCTCATCAGGTAAATGGCCGCTCGCGGGCTGCCGCCGAGAATCAGGTCGTGGTGTTCTCGACTGCGGCGAATGAGGTCGATGATGTATTCCCGCAATTCGCGTGAGCCATACACCGAATCGATGGCGTCCTGAATCGCCGTCACTTCTTCCGGGGTACTGACCGAGGCGGGTGTTACCGGGACTTTGCTGTGCAGATCGAGCATGTCGACTTCGTGATCTCGCGAGGGGTATCCAACGTCGATGCGGAACAGAAACCGGTCCAGCTGAGCTTCCGGCAGTCGATAGACGCCTTCCTGTTCGATCGGATTCTGAGTGGCCATCACCATGAAAGGTCGTGGAAGCGGCAGCGTGTTGCCTTCAATCGTGACCTGCTTTTCCTGCATGGCTTCCAGCAGGGCGGATTGAGTTCTGGCCGGAGCGCGATTCAGCTCGTCAGCCAGCATCAACTGACAGAAGATCGGTCCTTTGCGAAGTACAAATTCGCTGGTCTGTCGATCGAGAATCTGAGTTCCGACGACGTCCGTAGGCAGCAGGTCTGGCGTAAACTGAACTCGCTGATAATCAATGCCCAGCACTTGTGAAAAGGTGCGGCACAGCGTGGTCTTGGCGGTGCCGGGAACGCCTTCCAGTAAGGCATGGCCTCCAGCCAGCAACGCGGTCAGCAGTTGCAGAGTGACAGGCTCAAGGCCGACGACGACCTCGCCCACAGCGGAGAGAACCTGGTCACGCAACTCGGTAACTCGTGCCGCAAGTTTCTTCGTATCGGAAAAGTCCACGCATTGCCTCGTTGTATTTTCAAAGTGGTAAATCAAGGGTGTGCCGAATCAGCAAAACGCGATCAAACCCGCAACGATATCAGAAAGTCCGGTCACGTCAGGATCGATGGATGCCGGAGTCGTCCATCTTTCTGCAGACCGACCACGCTGGCAATCAGTCTGGCAAGTCGTTTCAGGTCGCGAGGAGTCGTCAACGTCTGGTTTGAATCGGTTGCCATTTTCTTAAGCCGTTTCATTTGCTCGCGGACAAACAGCCGGCGAATGAGTCCAGCATCGATCTCGACGTCGTCGACCGGGATCGACCAGTCCTGCGGATCTGACGATCCGGTCAACTGCCGCAACGCACTCTGAGCCAGTTGTTGCCTTGCCGCCTGCAACGCGCCGGGCGAGAGCGGCGCCGGGATGGAGCTTACCACCTGGCCAACCGCCCGAGGTGGACGAGTCGGCGGGCGGGAGCCAACTTTTCCCATCAGGCGAAGCGTGTAAATGGCGGCCAGAATTCCCAACGCGATGTACAACGCCTGCCGGTATTGCGAAGTCGGCAGATCCGCTGGCTGGTTGGCGAGCAACTCGTTCATGACGTCCGCGTCTTCCATCCCGGCGGTGAACCGGTTGGCAAAGCTGAGCAGTACGTCTGGCGGAAGTTTGAGCAGGTCTTCCAGAGTGGGTGTCGGTAATTCTTCCAGCGGTGGCAGTTCGTCGGAAAGTTCCGGCGGCAAAGCCAGCATCGCTTTGGCAGGTTCGCCATCAACGATAAACGCAACTTCCTTCCGGTCGCCGGTGCTCAGCCAGTCGGCGATGTTCACGACAAGTCTTGCGTTGTCACCGTGCCACAGCATTCCGTTAATCAGCACGCTGTGATCAGCCATCAGCAGCAGCCGACCGCCGCCTCGTGCGCGACTTTTCCACTCGGCGATCAGCGGTGCCTGCGAGCGGCGTCGCGATCGCGAGTCGACAAGGTCAGGAAGTCGCGCGAGGATGCTCCAGTTTCCGAAGCGATCGTCCATCCGCGAGATGATGCCGGAGCGGTTGGCTACAAGGCGGCTGATCCCGTTCAAAACGGAAGCGTCTGGTCGAAGCTCGCTCACGACGGGACAGTCCCGGAATCCCTGATAGGCTGACTCGTCGTTCCGAACTTCAAACGGGCCGTCCGAAATTAGAAACAGACTTTTGAAGTACGACGTCTCGTCCGAAGCAACCAGCACGATGCCGCCGCTGTCGAGAAACTTCTGCAATCGAGAGCGAAGATCCGTTGGCACGCGATTCAGGTCGCCCATCAGCACGACGGCCGTTTGTCTCGGGCGACGATCCATCGACTCGCGGAAGTCAGGAACCGAATACAACCCTTTCTGCTCAAGCAGCAGATGGAACAGCTGAAATCCAAACTGCCATTCCGGTTGCCCCGCTTGAGCTAACGCCGTCATCGCTCCGGGTGGCGGTAGAAATCCGGGCGCTGGCAGAAGTCCAGGCGGCTCGAAGGCTTCAATATCCTGACCACTCGTCGGTTGGTCGGCTGTTACGAAAATCAGAGTTGCAATCGTCAGACAGCGAGCAAGAGCGAACAACAACTGGTAACCGACGAAGGGTGCATCCTGACGTACCGTGACGATGGATCGTGCGTCGAGACGCACCCTGCTGAGAATGTCGAGACTCACCCGGTTTCTCGTTGGGCGATGACTTTTCCAGGCTCGTTTCATGACGTTCGGCACCGCAGCCAGGCGGCCTTTGCTGCTGCGAGTTGTTCGTCCGTCAGCGAGGAATCGGCAGGAAGATACCGCGCCTGCTCGTAAAGCCGAGCCAGTTGTCGGACTTCCTCATCCACGTCGGGCCTTGCTGACGCCAAAGCCTGCGCCGCTCGATCGTGAGTCCACCAGTCGGCCAGGACGTCCGGACATCGAGCGGCCAGATCATGAAACGCCTGAACGATGTCCTGCCGGTTCTGCAGATTCGCTGGAACCGGACTCAACCTTGAGTAACCACTTTGCGATTGTGCATTGATGCGTTTTTTCCGAAGCATCCAGAAAACCAGTCCGCAGACGATAAGCAGTCCGGCCAGCAGTCCCGACGAACGCTCGCTTCCATTTCCAGCAGTTCCTGAAAGACCGTTGTCCGCGATAGATGTTGACGGAGCGGCGGGTTCGACAGCGTCGACGAACCATTCGCTGGCCCGGTTTCCGAGCCCGGCGAATTGCCTGAACGGACCACCTCGATCGCGACGCGAACCGCGCCTGTCGCGATCCTGCCGCGAGAAACGATCGTCAGTCACGATCTCATCGACCTGTTCCGCCAGCCCCCTGGTGGCTTCGGCCAGCGCCTCGACAAAAGCCGATTGCAGGCTGTCTCCCGCCCCTGATTCTGTTGCGGAGTCAGACGTCTCGTTCTCATTACTTTCCGAGCGAGCCAGCTTTGCGATGTCCGCCAGTTTCTGACGCAGCGTTTTCTTTGAATCCCGCACCTCATCCAGGCGTTGCTGACGCTGATCGTTCAAACGATCCTGAGCTGACTGAGTCGTTGAATCTATCTCGTTGTCGCTGCCAGTCGACCCGGCAGTCAACGGAGTCTTTGATCGGTTCGGGCTGCTGCCCGGCGCCTGCCCGACACTCGGTGGCGAGCTGCTTCCGCCAGGTTGAATTCCCTGGCGATTCATTCCGCCTTGCGCCGTCGTCGAGTTTCCTTGTCCATCCCCTGATTGTTGGGAGCGTGGTGGAGCGATGCTGCCTCCGGGGAACCAGCTTGTGTCTGGAGTTGACGGTTCGTTGGGAATGGATGCTCGACCGGTGGCTGAGTCATCGCGTCTCTGTCCAAGATTTCGCGGAGAACTTCCAGTACCGGTTCGTGGCTGCGGCAATCGTTCGTCGTCTGGCTTTCCTGATCGAGTCGCGGGCGAACGATCCGGCGAAGAGCCTGAGGAATCCGTAGAAAGACCGCCGCCTTTGCCAGATGAATTCTGCTTTTTCATCCAGTCGAGCAGAGCCTGCATCGAACTCTTCGGTGGTTCAGCGGGCTCGCCGCCTTCCTGTCCGGGCACTGGTCGAGAATTTCTCCCTGGCGTCGAGCCACCCGAGCCGGAACGATCGGAAGAATTCGACGACGGTGCCTGTTGCGGCGACGGTCGCCCTGCCGTCCCGCCTGGCGAAGTTGAACTGCCCGAGTTTTTGCTGGCAGCAGGATTTCGGTCGTTGCCAGGCCGTGCAGGATCGAAACCAGGAAAGCGATCTTCAGAAGTTGGAACTGACGGAGTTGGAACTGACGGAGTCTTCGGCGATCGATCGGCCGGGTTCGAACCTGCGCCAGAACGGTCGTTCGATCGAGGTTGCCGCGCTGCCGGATCAGCACCCGGTGTCCCGGAATCAGGGGAGATTCCGTCGGGGCCGTCGAGCGAGAGTCCCATTTGCTCCGCAATTCGTTGCAGGGTCGAACGGTCAGCGGGCGACCCCGTCGCTGGCGGATTGGATTTTGCGTTGCGACCACTCGGAAGAGTTTGCGGCGCGCCGGAGTTTCGGTTTTCACCGGAGCTTTGGTTGTCAGTTGACGATTCTCCGCCGCCTGGAGAAGTCGCTTGCTGGCCTGGTAGAGTGTTTTTGAACGGCTCCGGGTTCAACTTCTGAAGACTCTGCATGGCCTGTTGCAGACGTCGCAAGGCTTCGGGGTCAGCCAGTGGCGAATCCGCCGGCGTCTTCCCATTCGCCTGAGCCGCCCCCGACAGCAGTTGCAACCGCCGGAACAACTCCATTTGCGACTGCCCGCCGCTCAGCGACGGCAGGCCATTTCCGAGTAACCGATGCGACCGCGTACTCTCCTGAGCGGTCGCCGTTTGCTGCGTCGCAAAAGCCGCGAGAAACCCCAGCATGATCGCCGTCGAAAATCGGCAACGCCAGACACGGCTCATGGAAAGGAAATCTGGAAGGTTGAGTTTGGCAACCAAGAGGCTTATTCCCGTTGGAGAATCACGAAGGTCTGAATGACCACTTGAAATGAAACCGGACCGGGAATGACCAGACCGGCAGTGAATCGAGCGACCATTGTTTCAGACCTGCCTCCCAGCACAAGAGCAGCTCGGTTTCGAATCAGGTTTGCGGGTTCAGGTTGTGAGTATTCAGGAGGCTGATATGAACGGTCGGCGTTACGTGACCGGGTTTTGCTCGACCAGTGCCCAGTCCACGTCAACTCCCAATCCGGGACGATCGGTCAACGTGATTTCGGCACCTGAGATTTCAAGAGGCTCTTTGGCGATACGAAACTCGTGATACTCCGGCCCCATGATGTCGCCCGGAAACTTTTCGACGTTCATGTTTTCGCACGCAACCACGAGGTGGCACATCGCGGCTGAGGCGACGTCGAGTTCGAGGTTCGAACCGATACTGCAGGCGACTCCGGATTCCGCAGCCAGATCAATGATCTCTTTCGATTTGCGGATGCCACCATTCTTGCCAGGGTAAACGCTGATGACGTCGCACGCGTCGTGACACAGACATTCTCGCGCGTGAGTCAGGTCAAAGCAGATGTCATCAGCCATGACCATCGGCTCGATCGATCTGCGGACTCTGGCCAGCCCGGTGAAATCGTTTCGCGGAGTCGGTTGTTCAAACAGGACAACACTCGCATCCCCCAACTGGTGAGCGACCTCAATGGCGGTGTCGGCGTCGTAGCCGCAGTTGGCATCAATCACGATGTCGTAGTCGCTGCCGATTGAATTGCGGACCGCTCGAACCCGGCGAACGTCGTCTTCCAGACCAGTTCCGACTTTCACTTTGATCGTCGTGAAGCCTCGTTCGATGAGTTCCGTGGCGCGAGTTGCCGCTCGCTCCTCAGAGTACGCTCCCATCGAAAACCGGCAGCGGATCGTCATGGGCCGAACCGCTCCGCCAAGCAGTTCATAAACCGGCCGCCCGGCATCCTTACCCTGGATATCCCAGCAGGCCATCTCAATGGCTGACTTCGCAAACCAGTTGTCCTTGGCCGCGGCGTCCATGATTTCATCGACAGCTTGAATGTCGAACGGATCAACACCTATCAACAGCGGAGCAAACAGCCGGTCGACCAGAGCCTGCGCGCCCCAGACGGTCTCGCCACTCCACCGTGACATGACCGTCGCTTCGCCGACGCCATCAATGCCGGAGTCTGTTTCGACGCGTACCAGCAGATACTCGGAGACGTCGTGCTTTCCCAGTGCCGACACCATCCGATACTCCTGCCGCAGAGGAATTCGCACGGGATATGTTGCGATCTTTGTAATCTTCACGAATGACTCCAACGGCGACTGACGACGGGACAGAAAGCAGGGTAACCGCTCACAGACTGATTGTTGAGTTCGGGAGTTCGTTGCGTGCAGTAAGGACCGTGTCCGAAATAACTTCCCGATACAACATGACCCTACCCGCGCAGCCACTCCTGAAGCTCCCTGCGTGAACGACCTCCCGATCATGCCCGCACATTCGTAGCGATGGATGATTCTCTCAGGCTCTAGGTTCGCCCTTGACGATCAGAAATCGAACCTGTCTCGACGTGCGCAGCGATTGGCTCCATGAACGATCTCACTCTTCGGCAGAA
>JADHNX010000076.1 GCA_016779365.1 Planctomycetaceae bacterium | reverse complement strand
CCAGCGGTTTTGCCCGTTCATTCTGTCGTTGTGTTTGACTGACCGTCGAGCGGCGGAATCGCACTCATCCTTTCATTTGGGCAAACCGCCAGTCGGCTGACGGTTCGCAGATTAGTTCTTATCCTGAAGGGTGCTTGCTGACCTGGCTGACGCGGCATTTCATCAAATCGAAAGAGCTGGCCAATGAATCCCATTTTGTCTGAAACCCCGCTCAGGAAATCCACCCGGACTTTGGCAGCGACGTTCTTGCTTGCTGCCGTGTGTGTGACTTCCCAGGAGGCTGGAGCGGCGGAGCCTGAGTTTGCTCCGGACGCGGTCGGGTTTCAGCGAATCGTTGAGCCGTTCTTCAGGCAGCATTGCGTCAGGTGTCACGGCCCCGAAGAAGCTGAAGGCGAGTTCCGCGTTGACACGCAGGTGAACGCCGACTTTCTGGATGTCGTCGTCAAGGGTCGCTGGGGCGAGGTCATCAACGTTCTGAACAGCCACGAAATGCCGCCGGAGGATGAGCCGCAGCCGAGTCAGGAATCTGTTGCGGAAGTCGTCGACTGGATTACTCAGCAGATGGCGCGAGCCGAGTTGTACCGCCGGGATTCGGCCATCGTCCTGAGGCGAATGAACCGGTCCGAGTATCGCAACACCATCCGCGACCTCGTCGGAGTCGACTTCAATCCGTCACGGTTTCCGCAGGATCCGCCGACCGGAGGCTTCGACAACAACGGCGGCGCGTTGACACTCTCACCACTTCATCTGGAACTTTATTACCAGGCCGCGCGGGAAATTTTCGATCTTGCTCTGGTCGAAGGTCCGCAGCCAGCCAGTCTCCGCTGGCGGTTCGAGCCGGAATCCGGAGACTCGGATTCCAACCGAGTCACTTATGACGGGCAGCGGCTGATCGTGAACGGCGGCAAGAACCGAGCTGAGAACGGCTTCCGCGTCATGCATCACGAAAGCTGGGATCGCAAACTGAACGCTCGCGATTTTGCTCTGCCTTACGAAGGTGAGTACATCATCCGGATTCGTGCCGGTGGACGAGTGCCGACGCGTAATGAAGTTGTCGAGTCAGCTCGCGGCTTTCTGAACCATCGTCGCGATGAGCAGATGCAGAAGAACCCCGCCGGCAAAAAGTGGCTCGACGAGCAGTTTGAACGCGACCTCGACCACTTCCGCACCGACCGCATGTACGACTACGGGCCACCGCGTTTAAAGTTGATCGTCAACCTGGCCGGGCAGCCGATCGTTGTCGGAGAAGTTGATGTCGATGCTCCGGTCGAGGTGCCGCAGCTTTACGAAATGCGAACGCGCATGACGACCTGGAAGGCAGGCATCACCGTCGAATATGCCTACAGCGTGCCGAAGGAACTTGAAAACTTCTGGATGCAGGGGCACGACAATTTCAAGCGGCCTGAATTGTGGGTCGACTGGTTTGAACTCGAAGGCCCGGTTTACGACGAGTGGCCTCCAGCCAGTCACCAGCGACTTCTGATTGACTCGCCACTGGCCGATCGAGACGAACGCGGCTATGCCAGAGCCGTCCTTCAGCATTTCATGAAGCGAGCTTATCGGCGTCCCGTCAGCGATGCGGAAGTTGACAGCAAACTCGTTCTCTTTGACCTCGTCAGGCCGGACGCGCGTTCCTTTGAAGAAGCCATTAAGACTCCGCTCAGCGCGGTGCTGGTGTCGCCACATTTCCTGTACCTGGCGGAACCGTCGGCTGCTGGCCAGTCCGTTGCCGACACGAACGACGCATCGTCTGGTCGCGAACTGCTCGATGCTTATGAACGCGTGCAGAATATTGGTCACCCGATACTCGCTCAGGTTCGCGGTTCCTCGTCCGGTTCGACTTCGTTCACCGACGCCGAGACAAAGCTGTTTCGGCAGTTCGTCGACAATCGAGGACGAAAAGTGCGAGGCCGAGTCGCTGGTCTCGACGGACTGAAAGTGAAACTCGAACAAACCAACGGAGCCATCTTCCTGGTTCCACTTCGCGATTTCACCGCCCGCGATCGAGCATTGATCCGTGCTCTTGCCAAAGCTCTGGAACAGCCAGCTACCGCGACGGAAGCAGACGTTCAAAAAGCCGATCAGAAAAATACACCCGCTCGCAGTACAGCGCCGGCAACTCGCCCAGCAGTCAGAACATCGGCGAAACCAATGCCAATGCCGTCTGCTCCTGCTGAGACCGCTGATCGCGTCGCGACATCATCGCGAACGGCCGGCCGTCGGCTGAATCAGTACGAACTGGCAAGTCGCCTGTCGTACTTTTTGTGGAGCACGATGCCCGACGATACGCTGTTCGAACTTGCCGATTCGGGACGCCTGACGGAACCGGACGTGATTGCTCAGCAGGTCGATCGAATGTTGAGCCACGAACGCGCGGCAGCCTTCGTCGACAACTTCGCCGGACAATGGCTGAGTCTGCGTGAGGTAGGTTCCAACCCGCCGGCCAGCGATCTTTACCCGCGCTACGATCGGCATCTTGAAGTTTCAATCGTTGACGAGTCCAAAGCGTTCTTCGCCGAGATCCTCAACAACGATCTGGACCTCATGAATTTCGTGAAGTCGGACTTCGTCGTCATCAACGAACGACTGGCTCGCTATTACGGAATTCCCGGCGTCAGGGGTGACCACTTTCGCCGAGTGACTGTGCCAATTGGAGTTCATCGAGGCGGCATTGTTACTCAGGCATCGATCCTTTCGGTGACTTCCAACGGGACGCGAACGTCGCCCGTCAAACGCGGCACGTGGGTCATGAAAAATCTGCTGGGTATCGATCCGGGTCTGCCTGTTGCCAATGCCGGAGATATCGCTCCGAAAGTTCCCGGACTCGATAAGGCGACCGTGCGGCAGCGTTTGGAAATTCATCGATCACTGCCGCAATGCGCACGTTGCCACAGCAAGATCGATCCGCTCGGCTTCGCTCTGGAGAATTTCAACGCAGCCGGTGATTGGCGCGACCAGGAAGGGTTCGGCTACAAAGGGCGAATTGGGCAGAACGATCCGGTGATTGACGCATCGGCAAAAATGATCGACGGTACGGAGTTCGTCGGCGTCGAGGGCCTGCAGAAGGTTCTTCTCCAAAAGGAAGACCTGTTTCTGAACTGCCTGGTCGGAAAACTTTTCACTTACGCACTCGGTCGCGAACTGGGCGTCGCCGACCGGTTGCACGTCAACGCTGCCGTTGATCATCTTTCCTCAAACGATCGTACGATGAGAACGCTGATCAAGTACGTGGCGACGTCGGAACCGTTCCTCTCCAAGTGACAAACTCCAAGTGACAAAGCTTCTTTCCCAGGGTGGCTGCTTTCTACCGGCTGGCGGGAACTGCCCTGCGAAGATTCACGAACACGTTTTCCACTGATCCCAAAGGATGAACTTTGATGAGATTTCTGCTGAGCTTTCTGGCGGCGCTGACCGCAGTTTCCGGACTCGCTGAACTTTCCGCAGCGGACAAGCCGAACATCGTGATCGTCATCACCGACGATCAAGGGTACGGCGACCTCAGTTGTCACGGAAATCCAACGCTGAAAACGCCGAACATCGACAAGCTGCATTCAGAGTCGGTGCGGCTGCTCGATTACCACGTCGCACCAACCTGCTCCCCAACACGGGCCGCCTTTCTGACCGGCCACTGGACCAACCGAACGGGCGTCTGGCACACAATCATGGGCCGATCGATGCTTCGCGAAAACGAAGTCACGATGGGGCAGATTTTCAAAGACGCCGGATATGCGACCGGAATGTTCGGCAAGTGGCACCTGGGAGATAACTACCCGTTCCGCCCGGAAGATCGCGGCTTCGACGAAGTCATGCGGCACGGCGGTGGCGGAGTCGGTCAGACTCCCGACTTCTGGGACAACGCTTACTTTGACGGAAGTTACTTCCACAATTCGAAGCCGGAATCCGTCAAAGGTTTCTGCACGGACGTCTGGTTTGACTACGCGAAAAAGTTCATCAAGTCTCAGAAGAAAGCCGGCAAACCGTTTCTAACTTACATCGCGACGAACGCTCCGCACGGCCCGATGCACGCACCGCCGAGCTTTTCAAAACCGTACGAAAAACTGGGAGTCGGCACCGCCAACTTCTTCGGGATGATTGCCAACATCGACCGGAACGTGGGATTGCTGCGTTCTTTCCTGGCCGACGAGGGACTGGCCGAAAACACAATTTTCATCTTCACGACAGATAACGGAACTTCCAGCGGCGACCAGGTCTTCAACGCCGGCATGCGAGGCAAAAAAGGCAGCCCGTACGACGGTGGCCATCGCGTCCCGTTCTTCATGCACTGGCCAAAGGGCAATCTGACCGAAGGTCGCGACGTGAAACCGATCACTGCATACGTCGATGTCGTTCCCACACTGATCGATCTGTGCGAGGTCGCGGCGCCAAAGAACGTCAAGTTTGACGGCATGTCGATCAAGTCACTTCTCTATGGAGTGCAAAAAGAAACCTGGCCGGACCGAATTCTCGTCACGGATTCGCAGCGAGTGAAAGATCCGATCAAGTGGCGACAGAGTGCCGTCATGACGTCGCGCTGGCGGCTGAATAACGGCAACGAGCTTTACGACATGGATATCGACCCTGGCCAGAAGAAAAATGTCGCTGCCTCAAATCCGAAAGTTGTTGAGCGACTTACAAAATTCTACGACGACTGGTGGGCGGAACTGCTGCCAACGTTCAAGCAGGACGTCGCCATTCATCTCGGAGCTGACAGTGGAAACCCGGCGACGTTGACTTGTCACGACTGGATCACGACAGGCTCAACTCCATGGAACCAGTCTCACGTTCGGGCTGCTTTGACCGGAAAGGCCAATACCGGATTCTGGAACGTGAACGTCGTGCAAGATGGCAAGTACGAAGTTCGAGTTCGCCGCTGGCCTGTCGAATCCGGAGCCGCGATCGACCAGGAACTTCCTCCTGGAGCCGACGTTCCCGGACAAACTCCGTACCGGGCAAAACCTGGCAAGGCTGTCCCAGCCGTTCGAGCCACACTGACCATCGGCGACGAAACCTGGGAGTCTGACAGGATTAGTTCGGGGGATCACGAAACGGTGTTCAATGTTTCGCTGAAAGCAGGCAAGACTCGCCTGAGCAGCTTGTTCATCACCGCTGACGGAACCGAATACGGCGGCTATTACGCCTACGTCAAACGGCTGAACTGAGCGCGGACTGTTTGCGGTTACGAACAGAAAAACGGTCTGGTCGAATCGGCCAGACCGTTTTCTCGTGGGCGAGGGGCGAAGAATTTCCTCGGTCGCTCAATTGTCCAACGATTGAGACTGCACGTCAGCCAGCACGTACTTGACACTGTGGTAATGGCAGAGCGCCACTGCTGAAGCGTCTGCGACGTCGTTGGGTTCGAGCAGTTTTTTCAGTCGGAGTTCATGCTGAACAGCGTACTGCATCTGCTCCTTGTTGGCCTGGCCGTTGCCCGTCAGTAGTTTCTTGATCTGCGTCGGCGTGTAATGGATGACGGGCAGTTTAGCTTCTGCGGCGGTTAACAGAATCACTCCCCGGGCATGAGCCATCAGGATCGCCGTTTTCGGATGCGCGACATGCGAGAACACCTGCTCGATCGCCATCACCGACGGTTTCATTTCGGCGATGACTTCTCGCAGCCCGATTGCCAGCTCATGAACCCGCTCCGCCAAAGGCAAGTCCTTTGTCGAGCGAATCACGCCTCCTTCGCGCAGCACCGCCCCTTTCGCCGTCCGTTCAATTATCGAATACCCCGTCCGATTCAGTCCCGGATCGATCCCCAACACCCGCACCTGGCGTGCCGTTGGCCGATCTGATTTTGACTGGTTGGCTACGGGCTCGATCATTTGAAAACTAATTCCAAAGCAAGTCGCGTCAGTATTTTCAGAAATATCTCTCCGCGTTCCCCTCAGCGAATCTCTGCTCCTCTGCGTTGAAAATTCAGCCTGATCAGGATCAGGAAGGTGACTATTCGCGGCGCCACAGAGTTCCGTCGGGGCGGTCTTCCAGGGTGATCTTCAGTTCGTTGAGGCTGTCGCGGATGGTGTCGGCGAGTGCCCAGTTTTTCTCGCTTCGCAGGCTGCCTCGCAGGCTGATGACAAGTTGCATCAGGCCGTCGACGAGTTCGTCGTTCGCGCCGACGTCGCCTGCATCAACCGGTTTGTTAAAGACGCCGAGGATTCCTGCCAGCTCTTTCAGCAAGGTGACGCTCGCAACGAAGGCCGCCATGTTCTGTTCGTCAGATTTACCGGCGCCGTCGAGTTTTGCTTCATTAATGAAACCGTTGATCGCTTTTCGCAGGTCGAACAGAACTCCGACTGCGCCGCCGGTGTTAAAGTCATCGTCCATGCACTCGTAGTAGCGATTGCGGAGCGAAGTAATTTCTTCGAGGAAACCAGCAGGCTCGCCATTGAGGTCTGAAGTTTGTTCGCGAGTTGCCGACGTCGCCAGAGCGTAAAAATCCTGGCCCGTGATGCGTTGGAAGGTTTCGATCAGCCGATAAAAACCTTCGAGTGAACGTCCGGTTTCGGCGATCCGCTCGTCGCCGAAATCGATTGGGCTGCGGTAGTGCGTCGCGAGAAGGAAGAAGCGAACCGTCTCGGGATGATGCTTCGAGAAGACCGCCGTCTTGACGGATTCCGCCCCCGCAGAACCGGCCAGCTTGCCGGCGACCTGAGCGTCCATGTCCGGGATATCCCCGTGTTTGTCGTGCTGACCGCCGACCTTTCCGGCCTGCCCACTGGCCTGCATCAGACCGTTGTGCAGCCAGTATTTTGAAAACGGTTTGCCGGTACAGCATTCTGACTGGGCGAGTTCATTTTCGTGGTGTGGAAACAGCAGGTCGAGGCCGCCTCCGTGGATGTCGAGCGTTTCGCCAAGATACTTCATGCTCATCGCCGAGCATTCAATATGCCAGCCGGGACGGCCTGGTCCCCAGGGACTGTCCCAAGATGGCTCTCCCGGCTTCGAAGCTTTCCACAAGGCAAAGTCGGCCGGATGTTTCTTTCGATCGGCGGCTTCGACTCGTTCGCCGGACACAAGTTCGTTGATATTGCGGTGGCTGAGTTTTCCGTAATCGTCATCGTTCTCTGCCTGAAAGTAGACGTCTCCATCGAGCGGATAGGCATGCCCCTTTTCGATCAGCGATTCGATCATCGAGAGCATTTCCGGAATATGCTCGGTCGCGTACGGGAAGCGGTCGATCGAGTCGACGCCCATCGTGGCGAGGTTCTCGAAGTAGTCCTGCGTCATCTTTTTGGCCAGAACGCCGACTTCGACACCCAGTTCGTTGGCCTTGTTGATCAGTTTGTCGTCGACGTCGGTGATGTTGACGATCCAGGTCACGTCATAGCCGAGGTACGCCAGATACTTCTTGATCGTGTCGAAGATGACCGGCCCGACCATGTGCCCGATGTGAGCCGGCTTGTAGACCGTCGGCCCGCACAGATACATGCCGACCTTTCCAGGCGTCACAGGTACGAAGTCTTCTTTTTCACGAGTCAGCGTGTTGTAAATGCGAAGGGTCATAGTCAGATCGTTGTGTTGAATGGTGAAGGAATTGTCTGATCGAGATTCCGTGCGATGTCGAAATTCTGCTCGGGTCGAAATTTTCCAGGCAACCTACTCTGATGGTTCGTCGCGATAAAGCAGGACGACGGCGTCGGCGGAAATCGACTCGCCGCGCCCGATCGGCCCCACTTTCTCGCCGGTCTTGGCTTTGAGATTCACCTGGTCCGCCGAGATGCTCAGCAGTTTCGCCAGGTTGTCCTGGATCTGTTTTCGCCAAGGAGCCAGTTTTGGTTGCTCGGCGAAAATGGTGCAATCGAGATTCGCGATGCTCCAGCCGCGTTCCTGCACCGCTTTGGCGGCCTCGCGCAGAAAGATGGCAGAATCGGCGCCTTTCCACTGCGGATTAGTATTGGGGAACCAGTCGCCGATGTCGCCCAGCGCGAGCGCTCCCAGCAGCGTGTCCGTCACCGCGTGCAGCAGAACATCGGCGTCGCTGTGCCCAACCAGCCCCTTTTCGAACGGCACTGTCACGCCGCCCAGAATCAGCGGTCGACCTTCCTCAAGGCGATGGCTGTCATGGCCATGTCCAATTCGCAGCGGCGGGAGTCTCATCCTGATCGCAATTGCTGTTGAAACTCGAAAAAGTCACTCGAAGTCCGGCTTCTGACCGCAAACGATCAGCGACGTCACTTCGAGACGCGACATCCATGCCGCGGGTAGCCGCGAATGATAGTTCTGCCCGATTGTCCCGGCAATGTGACCTGCAAGGCACTTTAACAGCCGTGTTTGAGCCAATTTCCGTTTCATGGTCAGGCTCGACGGTCAGAACTTTCCATTGCGGACTTCGAAGCCGGTGGGTTTGTCGAGGGTTTCGCCGTCTCGGCTTACCCAGTCGGCGACGTTGTTGAGCAGTTGCGAGATCGGGACTTCCGGCAGGCCGTATTTGTCGTGAGAAACGCGGGCGTTGTTGAGCAGCGCGGTGGGGGATTCTTCGCCGACGAATTCGACCGGGCGGCTCAAGCGTTCGGCCAGTTGTTCGCTGACGGTTCGGACGCTGAGAGTTTCGGAGCCGGTGACATTGATGACGAACGGAGGGCTGTTGCAGTCGGAAAGGCTGGCCAGAGCGTGCGCGTTCGCGTCTCCTTGCCAGATGACATTGAACGATCCCATCGTCAGGTCAATCGGCTGCCCGTTTCTGATCTTTGTGGCCAGGTCAACGAGGACTCCGTACCGCAATTCGCAGGCGTAGTTCAGACGGATGATCGACAGCGGCGTGCCGTTTGTTCGGCTGAAGTGTTCGAAGATTCGTTCGCGGCCGAGGCAGCTCATAGCGTACTCGCCGGCTGGATTCAGCGAGTCCGTCTCGATCGACCCGCCGCTCGATACCGGGACCAGTCCGTAAACGTTGCCGGTTGAGAATGCCGCGATTCGGCTGTCGCGATAACGGCTCGCGACGATGGCCGGCACGACGGTGTTCATTGCCCAGGTCAGCGATTCATTGCCGGTCGATCCGAATTTCATGCCGGCCATAAAGACAATGTTTGGAGCATCCGGCAGGGCAGCCATCGCCTGCTCATCCAGCAGGTCGGTTTTGACGGTCTCGATGCCCCAGGCGTCGAGTTTCTTCTGCACCGCCGGGTTGGAAAAACGCGCGACTCCGATCACTCGTCGCACGACACCCGCCTGGTCCGACGCTCGTTTTGCCATGCGGGCGAGCGTCGGACCCATCTTGCCGGCGACGCCCAGCACGAGAATGTCACCATCGAGCTTCGCCAGCGATTTCACCAGCGAATCCGGAGGTAGACTTAATGCGTCGTCAAGTTGCTCGACCGTTTGGATATTCATGGTGGGGCCGAAGGAAAAATGACAGTGCCGTTTTTGAACGCAGAGGGCGCAGAGGTGAAAAACGCAGAGAGTAAAGGGAAATGTCTCCTTCTTCTCTGCGAGTCCTCAGCGGACTCAGCGTACCGTTTCTTTGGTTGATCCGGGAAATCTCACGCCATGATGTCTTTGGCGACGTGGCCGGCGACGTCGGTCAGACGGAAATCACGACCGGCATACCGATAGGTCAGCCGCTCGTGATCAAGGCCGAGCAGATGCAGAATCGTCGCGTGCAGATCGTGGACGTGCATCTTGTTTTCGGCGGCGTAGTAGCCGTATTCGTCGGTTGCTCCGTACGCGTATCCGCCCTTTGTGCCGCCGCCTGCCATCCACATGGTGAAGCCGTGAGGGTTGTGGTCACGACCGTTGGTTCCCTGGGCGGTGGGCGTTCGACCGAACTCGCCGCCCCACAGAACGAGCGTGTCTTTCAGCAGGTCTCGGTCTTTCAGGTCCTGCAGAAATCCGGCGATGGGCTTGTCGACTTCGGAAGCATTCTTCGTGTGACCCTGGTAAAGGTTGCCGTGCTGATCCCATTGAACTTCGCTGTCGCTGTGTGTGACCTGGACGAATCGAACGCCTCGTTCGAGAAACCTTCGAGCCAGCAAACACTGACGACCAAAGTCCTGGGTCACCGGATCGTCGATACCGTACTGTTTCTGGGTGGCGTCGGTTTCTTCCGACAAATCCTGGGCTTCGGGCATTGTCGACTGCATTCGAAAAGCCAGTTCGAACGAACTCAGTCGTCCTTCCAACGCCTGATCGCTTCCGGCGATCTTCAAGTGGTCACGATTCATCGCGGCGATGAGGTCGAGCTGCATTCTCTGCTGCCGGGAACTCAGTCGCGAGTTGCGGATGTGCTTTACCTGAGCAGCGGACGATGCGAGGCTGGCGTTGCCGATCGGCGTGCCCTGGCAGTGGGCCGGCAGGAAAGCTGAGCCCCAGTTGTTGACTCCGCCATGAGCCAGCGTTGGGCAGATCGTCACAAAGGCCGGCAGGTTCTGGTTCTCGGTCCCCAGGCCGTAGACCAGCCATGAACCCATGCTCGGTCGCACAAACTGGTCAGAGCCGGTGTGCAGCTTCAGCAACGCGCCACCGTGAGCGGGATTTGTTCCGTGGACCGAACGCAGTATGCAAAGATCGTCGACGTGTTTTGCGACATTCGGAAACAGGGCGCTCACCGGAAGGCCGCTCTCGCCATGCTGCTTGAACTTCCACGGCGACCTCAAGAGATTGCCTTGTTTGGCAAACGTGACTCGCGGAAGATCAAACGGCAGCGGCTTCCCACTATCACGATCGAGCAGCGGTTTTGGATCGAACGTGTCGACGTGCGATGGTCCTCCTTTCATGAACAGGAAGATGATCCGTTTCGCTCGAGCAGGCAGGTGTGGCTGTTTTGGGGCGACAGGGCCATCGACTTCTACGACCGACGTTTCTGCAGCCCCCGCGTCCTGCGCGAGCAAAGCTCCGAACGCGAGATGTCCGAAACCGACGGCGGCACTCTTGAGCAAACGCCGCCTTTGTGGCAACAGAGTTTCCTCAACGGCGGCGGCATTCTTCGAGGTTGTGATTTCAGCCATGACTACCTCAGATAGATGAACTCGTTGCTTGCAAACAGGCTTTGACAGAACATCGACCATGCATTTTGTTCGGCTTTGGCGTCAACGCTCGCCGCATCGGTCAGGGCTGCTGACGTCAGTTCTGAAATAAAGGCCAGCGAGCGTTTGGATTCTGATTCGGAGGGGAGTCTTCCGAATGCACGCTCGTAAGCAAGTTCGACACGTCGCGATGTGTCGAGAGTTTCGCGCATCAGTAACGAGGCCAGATGATCGGCTGAGTCCATGACCAGCCCGGAGTTCATCATCAACAAAGCTTGCGGAGCGACGACCGTCGCGTTGCGGCTTCCGGTCGGCATTGTCGGGTCAGGAAAATCAAACTGGCTGAACAGCGAGTAAACGTTGTTTCGAATGACCGGCAGGTAGAGCGAACGCCTGAGACTGTCGTACTTTGTGTGGTCGACCGATGTGTGATTGAAGACGAACTGCCGGTTTCTCAGCAGAATGGTTTTTCCGCCGAGTTCGGGATTCAGCCGGCAGGACACTGCGAGAATGGAATCGCGAATCTGCTCGGCTTCCAATCGTTGCAGACCGAACTTCCACAACAGTCGGTTTTCCGGGTCCGCTTCGGCGATCGTTTCGTCAGGATTCGACGACGACATCTGGTAAACGCTCGACGACAGAATCAGCCGGTGCAGCTCCTTCGTTGACCAGCCGCTTTCCATGAATCGTCGAGCCAGCCAGTCGAGCAGCTTCGGATGCGACGGTCGATCGCCGAGTC
>JADHNX010000075.1 GCA_016779365.1 Planctomycetaceae bacterium | reverse complement strand
GCTGCCTCCTTCGTGCTGAGTTGCTCAACCAGGAATGACTGAGGTGGGAATCTTTCGTATGGAATCTCGGAAAGTCGATTCCGCAGAAAAATGATTCTATCAGCCTGTCCGGTATGTTGAAGCAACCCGCCGAATTGAGGCTTCGGCAGAGCCAGCAGCGCAAAATCAACAGCGAGGTGAAGCAGAGGGTTGTCGGCGTCTCACACGGCGGCGGCGAGGTGGTTGTTCAGCTCGACCCACGACTCGCGGTAGCCTTCCAGCAGTTCGATGGCTTTCTCAGCCGACTTTTTATCCTGCTGCATGTCGGCCATGAAGAGGTACTTCTGCACGTGCAGAAAGTAGTCCTTCACGTTGGCAGCGAGTTCTGGCGACGCGTCGTCGCGGATTCCGCTGAGTACTTCAGCGCAATATTCACGTGCGCGAGCGGTTTCGCCGTGAGAAGTCTCAAAATCGCGAGCGTCAATCGCGTTCAACGCTTTCCGACTGTGTTTGAGCATCTCGTCGATCACCATCAGGTGAAGCCGGTACGGGCTGGCGGTCATGACTTTGGCACGCAGATATTCGTCTCCGACACCGCTCATCGAGATTCTCCCACTGATTGGCCCAGGCAGCCGTGACTTAAATCGCCCCTTAATCAAACTCGGTCGGCACCCGCGAGAGACGCAGCCACCTGGAAAATCGCGAGGCGTATCAAGTCATTCGGCTGACCGCTGGCAAACGGTGACAACGAATCTGTCGAGAATCCCACGTGCAGGTTTTCGTCGCATCCGCCTGTGCCGACGATTACGGCTGGGCAAAACAGGCGACTTCACTGCCACCTCATTCGCTGCGGGATCCGGAACAACCAGGGCGGACCAGCCGGAACCGGGGCGTGTCCGAGTGATGGTTGCCGGACTGCGGTGAACTGTCCACAATCCCTGATTCCCGTGGTTTTTGGGCGTCGGTGTCGGGAGCGGTCTGAACGTTCTCGATAGCGTTCTTCTCGACGAAGATCGCCAGAAGGAAATTCGAATCCTGATTCAAGTTATTGCAGACCTGTCCGCAGCAGCAAAAAACTGACAAGAACTTCAATCAACAACTGCTGAGTGACGGCCTGAGCATCGGCCTGCCCAGCGGACAAGGCTACCGAGAAATGTCACCAAGGAATGATCCCGGAACTCTGTCGCCCTCCGAACTGGACGAGGCGTTCACGAAGGTTCTGGGCTACCTGAATTTCTCGAACGGAAAATCCGACGTCGATTTCCTCAGCCAGTTGAACCGGCTCGCCGACTATTGCGTCGTCGAAACTTCCTGGGAGCCACTTCGGGAAGCTCTGAACGATCAGCTCCAGCAGTTAGCCGGATCGTCGCCCGCGTTCACCGATGCGGCTCAAGCCACAGCCGTCATCGAGATCACTTTCGATCCGCTGCTGAAGGCTTATCACCAGTTTCATTCAGACCTGTTGTTCCACCTGGAGCCTGCCGACTTCATTAATCCATTCTTCCTGGGACGCTGCTTCGAAGCAGTACTGGAACAGGGCGGGCCGTGGGAAGACGTGGACCGAGTCGTCGCCGGCGCGATGGATCGACTGAATGACTACCTGGGTTATCGCCCCGTGCCGGTACTCGAAAACGGCCGCAAGATGATGCCGTACGAGCACGAACGGTTCCGGCCGCTGCCGCTTTACATCGAAGGAGCTGGCGTCACTTCCGGTGAACACAAGCCGATCATCGAACAGGCACTGGCGATGCTCAAAGCGACGCCGTCCGACGTCCTGATCGGTGCCCATTTCGACCTGGCCAACCTCAGCGAACTGGCACTCGACGTTCGAGCGTACGATCACGATCACCCGGTTTACAAGCGGACGAACTATCTGTTCGGCGAATGGGACCCTCACCTGATCGATGGCAAAGGCGACTATCGCCGATTCATCATTCGCAAGATTATTTTCGATGCGCTGGTCGAATGGGTCAGCTACCAGGTCGACGAGGAAGAAGCGACCTTCGACGCGGGAGCCGTTCTGTGCGGCACCATTCTGATGGCTTCGGCAATCAGCGGCGACGGCCCCGCCTGTCATGACTCAACGACAACGCTGACATCGCTGTTGCCAATCGTCGCTCGGCAACGCGACGATTTTTATGCGCGGCTCATGTCGTCACAAAGTGGCAGTCGGGCAAAGCGGCTCATCGCCGAAGCGAAATCAACTCAGCAGCCCTTTGGCCACGTTCGCCAGGCGTTGAATCTTCACCTTGCCCATTACGGCGCCCGGCAGGTGCAGTTTCGACAACTGGCCAACATCTATGCCCGAATGGGACACGCCGAAGCCGCTCGAAACCAGGCCGCCATCATTCCTTCCGTGTCAGCACGATTTGAATGCGAGTTTCAGTGGCGAGTCACAGCCGCACTGGGAGCCATCGACCGCAACGATATTGAGCTTGCCGACACTCTCCTCGCAGAAGTTGAAGACCTGCTTGAACGAGCCGTTCATTGTGGGGCGTTCGTCGATCCCTGGAACATTCTTGGCTTTCAGGGCAACTTTCCGTTGTTCCAGTCGCGTGAGGACAGCATCCCGGACCAGCGCGTCGAAATTCTCCTCGACCTGATGGAGCGACTGTTCGGAGCGTTTTCACGAGCACTCGGAGAAGCCGCCGCGCAGGGACAGCAGGACCGGGTCAATCACCTGACCGCGAGATTCGAAAAACTGGCAGACTACTGGGATCAGTTTGCCGCTCACGTGATCGACGATCTGCCGAAAGTGTTCGGCGGCGAAAGCCTCGAATCCGCACGGCACGTCGCCGAAGCTCTCAGCGAATGGCGAGCCGCCGGAGAAGCTGCCGGCGACATTTCGTTCTGGAGAAAACACGTCGCTCGATTCACGTCGGCAAAGTCGTACGCCTGCGTGGTCGAAACATTGCTCTCACGAGGCGACAGCGTCGCGGCCATGGCACTGCTCGTGCAATGGCTCAGCGTGTCAGATGAAGTTGGCATCGAATCCGGCCAGTACTCGATTCACGCGTTGCTCATTGACTGGATGCAGCGAGTAACGACTGACGAGGACGGCTCGCTCAAGACGCCGGGCGACTGGCCATCAATGCGAAGACTGTTCGACTTCCTCGAAGCCAACGCTGGCGAGTACTGGGAAGTTCCCCGGCTGGAGACTTTCGGAGGTGCTCCACCGTCGACTCCTGCAAAAGAGTCCGGCCTTAACGAGTGGGACGTCGATCGCGGAGAAGAATGGCTCGAAGAGGAAGAAGACGAGGAGAACATCTTCGGAGCGGCGTACGAAGGAATCGTGTTTAAAGACAGCACGGACGACGGCAACGAAGGCGAAGTTCTCGACAGCGGAACGGCTCCAGGGAACACCGAATTCGAAATACTGAACCGGCACATGGAACCTCGCATCAAATTTGTGATGGCCTTGGCGCAGCTCTGGCAGATCGCCGCGACAGCACTGGCCGCCGAGTTCCAGGGAGCACAAACCAAAAACGATCAGGCATTGTCTGAAGAACAGATCGAAACGGTTGCTGAGTGGGCGAAACGAGTTCGCAGGCTCCAGGAAGACCTGCTAGCTCTGATGACGTCGGTCTGGGAGCAGCAACTCGACGACACGGGCGGCGACCACGACTCCAACGTCGAATACGACATTCAACTGCAAACAAAGTTTTATTTGCTGAACACCGTCATCGCGACACACATTAACTGCCGCGTCGCTGAAGTCGGACTGCTCTGCCTGCTGCCATCGCCCAACGATGCGGTCCCTCTGCCGGAAGAAGACCAGCAGATGATCGAGTTCTACCGAGCGGTGATGAGCCAGGACGTCGAGCTGGTCAGCAAGCTGCTTGCCGGTCAGTTTCGTCGTCTGTCGAGAAAACCTTTGCTGTACGTACCGCTCGACAATGGCGGTCACCCCACGCAGATTCTTGTCGCCAGAACCGTCCAGACCGACATTCGATTTCTGCTGAAACAATTGCCGCGTCTGGGACTTTTCCGAGAAACCTGGCACGTGGTCAAGCTTGCTCACCGAATGGAACGCGAAACGCGACCGGATCAGATGTCGGTGACCGAGTTCGACCGAATCTTCCGCACCGCACTTCGCAACACGATTGAATGCATCGTTGAATCATCCAACACGTGGGACAACGGCAACTATTCCGATGAGCGACTGACCGCACTGGTCTCCGAAATTCTGGGCCACTACCGCGAGCAATGGCACCGGCACAGTCGGACCATGAGACTGTCAACGGTCGAGGGCTTGCGACACGACATCGTCTGGGAAGACGTTAAGGAATTTGTGGAGGTCTTCGGCGACGAACTCTTCCACGCCCGGTCGCTGACACTCGGCAACGTGCGGACGATTCTTCACAACGGCGTCGAGTGGTTCATTGCACAACTCGCCGAACACGACGACCCGCTGCATCCCAGCCCGCTGATCGAAGCGCTAGAAGCTGGCGACATCGATATCGACGACGCGGTCGAAATTCTGGAACTCGTTTACGGTTCGGTCGTCGACAAGTTCGATCGATTTCTGGAATACAACACAACGACGACGCAGTCTGACTATGGCGACAAGTTTTACGTCCTGCTGGATTTCCTGCGCGTTGAAGCCGTCTACGATCGCGACGCCTGGGAACGAATCCCGGACAGCATTGTGCATCGCTCACTCGCCATGGCCGGCAAGCAGAATGCCCTGACGCTACTCGAAGAAGCGTTCGAAGAAGACTCCAGGGAAGAAGCAGACCGCCACGTCCGAAGTCTGCAGAATCTTGAACGGGAATACGGAGTTCATCTTCCCGGCGTCGCCGACCGTATCAACGAGCGATTCACCAAGCCTCTGGCCGTCAACCGAATGCTGGCACTGATCAAACCAACGATGCGACCAAAGATCGACGACCAGGAAGCTCACGAGAAGTTCGAACGGTTGCGGCGAGAAATCGAATATTACATGGAAGACACGGCAGGCTCGGCCGTCGACATTCCGCAGTGGCTGCAGGACGTTGGTCGCGAGGTTAACCGTATGGAAGCGCCTTCCGACTACATTCGTCCGCCAGAGCTGGAACTTCGACTGCCGGTCCTGATCAGCCAGGAATCCAGCATCCGCGAACAGCTGGAGACCTGGTCAACCGGCATTGGCGGCACCGAGAAAGCACGCCGTAAAAAGAGCAGCCGCAAACGCCGCAAAGATGACGAGCCGAAAGAGTAACTCGAGCTAGCCACCGAAGGTCACAGCCGCTTCGGGGGCGATGAGCCGCACGTCTTGCACGTGTCCCGCGCCGAATTTCAGAGCGACGATCAGAACGACCAGCACACTCACCACGGCAAACAAAGCTGACAGCATGCCGACGCTCTTTCGGTGATAGCCCTTCGTGATCCAGTTCAAAAGGGCATGCAGTACGATAATTCCGATCGCCAGCAGAGCAAGCGCCGCTCCCAGCGAGAGCCGACCACTCTGCTCGTCCTGACGCTGTGTGATAAAATCATTGATCAGTTTCTGCATGGCCCGACTGTCGGCTCGAATCAGGATTGCTTCCCTCCACAGATCACCCAAAGGATGTGCCAGCCGCTGCGAAAAACTGTCAACGACTAAATCGCTGCTGCCGAGCAACTCCGATCTCAAACGATCTGCGATCTCCGCCTCTCTCGGCATTCGCAGCAGCAATTGCGGCTGGGCGCTTAGTAAGCCCATCGCTACCGACGTCAGCATGTTGACACCGTCTTCAATGGCCAACTTTCGGGCTTCCATTGCCGATGTTGCCAGTCGGCCGGACCTGGCATCGACTTCCAGGCTGCCGCTGCGATTTTCAGCCAGAAACTGATCGAAGTTGTGAACCCAGGGTTTATCGACCAGCCGCACGCTGATACTGGCTTTCCCGAAACTGCCGCTTAGTTCGGCAATCACGTCGGCCTCTAATTCGTTCTTTGACCTGTTCCAGGGAGCCGTCTTTGACTGCACCGCAGAAGTTTTCAGTTCGATGGAAACAGCATTCGGATCCAGTTTTTCTACCGAATTTGTCGACGAGACTTGATCGACCAGAACCTGAGCTTCGGGATAACGGCCTCGCATCACGGCAGCCAGTTCGTTCAGGGCGTCGGTACAATCTTCAGCTTTCCGAATTCCCGAAAAAGTACGCCGTACCTGCGAAGCATGAATGCGAATTATCGGCGGATCATTTTCGTCCTTCGTCACACTCTCCATCAGCCTGATCAGCTTCCGACCAAGTGATCTCCCGGACGCCGCCATTGACGGCTGAACGTCCGCATCAAACCGCTCGTCGACTTCGGGATACCAGGCGACGCCGGAACTCGACCTCAGCGTCTGCAACTGATCATCGAACGAGCGGTCGGATTCTGGATCCGCCCCTGCTGGCGACTGGCTCGCTCGCGAGTCGAAAAATTCCCGCCGCTGCCGATCGTAGTCTTCGCGAAGATTGCGAACGATGGCCGCCTGCTCCGCCATCAGGGCTTCGCCCATTCGTGCTGACTGGAGATCCCGCTGCTCGCTAAGAATTCTCTTCTCATAGCCCGCGTTCAACAGAAACAGCAAACCAACCACGCATGCGCAAACGGCACATCCGACTGCAACCTGTCTCGCAGAGGCCACTTTGGCGATCAGGTAAATCGCCCATCCAACCAGAGGAACAACAACCAGGAGGAGTAACACTTCGGAGACACCTCCCCCCATTCCCGTCAGGATGACTCCGAAAATCGACATCCCGCCAATCGCCCATGCAGGAGCATACGAAACCTTCATCAGTCTCAGGATGCAGGTCAGACCAACAGTCAGCAGAGTCACCACACCCAGGCTGACGGCAATGGCAACGTAGTTTATGGAATCAGTCATTAGTGCCTCTGTGCAATGGGTGTGTGAACCTGCTCGGCGACCGCAACAGGCTCGCGTCGAGGAGGCCATGCAAGAATCAAAAGACCGACCGCAAACGCTACTGCTGCTCCAATGAGGCTGGGAATAAAATCGTTGTGGCTTAGAAACTCTTCGAGAATCAATCCGACTTTCTCTTCATGAATTCCGTTGGCCACACGCTCCCAGGAAACTCGATAGAACGCTTCCATCAGTAGCCCACATGTCGCTGCAAAGGGAAGAAAAGCTACGGGCACTCGAACCAGGTGCATTACCCCCAGCGCACGGCGAGACGCGATCAGCAGACCGGCTGTGACAACCGCCATGATTCCCGTGAGAAGCTGCAGCAGTTCACGCAGCAACTCAGGCCAGGTATTCGTTCCGAAAATTGCCTGAAGGTCCGCGCCCGTCAGATCGAAGCTTCGGAACATGTCGACCGCGATCATCTTCGGCACGTCAATCGCCAGGGCGACCCCAATCAAAACAGTCGCAACCAGAGTTAAGCCACCAACTACGACCAGCCCGTCACTGAAAAAAGTTCGAGGCGACGGCACAACCGAGAGACTGTTGACCTTCTCGCCGGCCGTTGACAGCTCGTCCGAGCCGCTGCGCCATGCGGTCAGCAGTCTCCCTTCGGCATCTCGAAACTCACCAAGGGCAATCAGGATGACATCGACCAATTGTCCCACACCGAGCAGGCCGAGCGTCAGCAGGTAGAGCACTCCGCTGAAGACCTTTCCGGCATAGAATCGGTGCAGACCAAAAACTGGCATCATCGCAAGTGGCACCAGACTGAGCACCAGCGCCGGCATGCGAGCACGTGGCGGTGCGTCAGTTGGCGTTTCAGCCAAGGAACCACCGATCGAACTGTCGTTGGAGTCTTCTAATCCCCGACGGATTGACACGGCGTCACTCCATACTTTGTCACTGTCAGGCTCACCGTCCGTGATAGCAATGATGTCAGCGACCTGTGAGGCTTCGAGTGAGCCATGAGTCGCTGTGCGGCCTATTTCGCCGTCGCCATCCTGTTCCTGTGCAAGGCACTCTGCAAGCCCTTCCAGAGACGCGATCCAGTCTGTTGACATCTTGACTTTCTGCGATCGACTTTCTGAAAACGGCATCAACAGTTGAGTCGCCATCGCCGCTATTGCCGCCAGTCCGGCGACTGCGATGACGTGAGTTTCATTGCTGACGGCTGACGCCGATTCAATCAGCGTGCTTGCCGTTGCCGCGATCACCGCTGCGACGAGCGACGGAACGACGCTCACCCGAGAGCGTCGGCGGGACGAGGTCATCCATCGCCAGTCCATGATCAGCACCGGCATCACCAGAGCAGCCAGAACTTCGGAGTTCAATATTGCGACATCCTTATTCAGCATTGCAAAGACGAAAACCGGAAATCCGCACGCCGCATAGTAGACGCCTCGAATCACGAACCACGGCAATCGAATCCGGAAGAACGCCAGCAGCCAACCGGCCAGCGCTGCGCCTGCCGTCAAAGAAATGGCGAGCAACGGAACGATATAAAGAGGCTCAAAACCGGGAGAAATAAATGGTCGACCAGTCGCCTGGCACAGAAGGACAATTCCAAACGCCCCGGAAAATACGGCGATCGCAGCAAGGACACACCGAAGCCCAAACCGCAACTCGTCCGACCGTTCCCAGAAAATTGCATTCTCCGGATAAGGGCGTACTGCCAGCCGGGCACTCACTCGCGAAATCAGTTGACCAATCCAGAATGGAATGGAGTTCGAACTACTCTTTGTCTGTGGCCAATCTTGCGACGTCGGCGAATCATGTCCGCTTCCTGCGGAAAAACGATCTCGTTCATCGGCAATATTCTTTGAGCGAACTGCCGCTTTGTGAGCGTCCGAATCTCGCGCGACGGTCGCCGGCATCGGTCGCGATTTTTGGACCGCTCGACGAGCAATCATCGTCAGGCTGCCGGGATCAAATCCCGACGCACCGTCTCGGACGGCGTCGCTGCCGAACAGTGCTTCGACCATTTCGTCGGCTGACTGATATCGAGCGTCCGGGTCACGAGCCATCGCCTTCTGCACAACGGTCGCAAACGATCGCGGCAATGCCGACACATCGACTTCCTGCGACATGTGCTTCATCAGAACTTCGCCCATCGACTCACCGACGAACGGCGGCTTGCCGGTGAGCATTTCGTAAAGCAGCACACCCATCGCATAAATGTCGACGGTGCGGCCGTAACGACCGAGGCTGATTTCCGGAGCCATGTAATGGACCGTGCCGACGGTCAGCGTGTGGCCGCTGCGATGGCTCGTCGTAATGACCTTACTCAGGCTGTAATCACCGACCATCACATAGCCGTCTTCGAAGAAGACGTTGTGCGGCTTCAGGTCGCGATGCACGATCCCGTTGTCATGCAGCAGCGAGACGGCTTTGGCGATTTCTCGAATGAACCAGGCGGCTTTCTCCTGACCAAGTCCTTCCGGTGAAGCGTCCAGCAGTTCTCGCAACGACGGACCAGAGACGTATTCCATGATCACAAACGGATCGCCACGCTCGCTGTGTCGCACGTCGAAAATGGTCACCAGGTGAGGCGACTTCAGATTCATGCAGTGAGTGCTGCCGCGAAGTTCGATGTCCTCGTAATTCTGAACAGCCTTCAGAGCGACCTGTTTTCCAGAATCGCTGACGGCGTAGTAAACCTCGCCGAAGCCTCCACGACCGACGGCGTGTTCGATCGTGTAGCCTTCCAGCGGTCGGTCGCCTCTTTGATATCGATAAGAAGCCATCGTGAGGGCTGCTCCGAAGAGTTAGTTCGTCAGTTAAACGTTGTACGGCACAATCGTGACTCGCGTTCCGCCGATCTCGACCGGAGTGTCGAGCATCAGCGGCTGTGCTCCCTGCGGAGTTCCATTCGCCGCAAACCGTTGTGCCCGATCAGGCAAGCCGCTTCGAACGTGAAAGACTCCATCCCGGACGAACAGAATCAGCGGCTGGTCAAGATTTCGTGCCATCAGGTGACTCGATTGCCCCGACCCGACGACCAGCGTTTCGTCGAAAAGAACGATCGATCGAATATCCGGTCGGGCGAACCGGGTTCCGTTCAGCTCAAGCACGGCCGAGGGCACGTCCACTGTTGGACAACGAAACCGGAAACGACAACGCTTGCCAACCCGGATCGAGTCTCCATCAGCCAGCAACTTTTCCTGGCAGCGTCGTTCGTTGACAGCAAGGTTGTCAGCGTGGCCACTCCACAAACGATAACGACCAGCCGCTCGTTCGATCGTTAGCTTTCCACTTCCGGAAAATCCGGCCAGCGCCACGTCACACGCCCCAGTACGGCCAGCCGCGCCGATCGAAATTTTCGGCCGCCGAAGCAGCAACGCGCTGCCAACGCCGTCAATCTGAAGAATCAACTGCTCGGGCAAGGTCGAGTTTCCAAAGCGTTCACCGGTCGATGGCCGATGCAAATCTGCATGATCAACGTCGGACAAAACGCAGCCGACGTTTGAAGTCGAGCTTTGTGGACCGCCCAGCAACGACAGCGGGCTCGTCTTCAGTTCCACAGTCAGCTCAGCAGCCTGTCTGACCTTGTCGGCAATTTCGTTGAGCCACGCGACGTTCCCCAGAAGCGGAGCCAGCTTTCTGATCTGAAGATACGCCTCGTCGAATCGTGACACTTCGAGCTGTGCGCCGACTCGCTTCACCAGATCGATCCCTCGGCAAACCTCTGTCAACTCTGGATCGAAGTTGACCAATGGTCGTACTGAGTCGATCAAAGCCTCAACACGATCCAGCCTCGACGCTTCAACCTCGAACCAGATTTGCGAAACGACCGGCGACGTCACCCGATCGATCAGGTCGACCAGATCGGGATGACTCGGCGATAACTTCTGCAAATCAAGAATGGCGGCAACCGACTCACGCTTGTGACCAGCCTCGACTTCGCGGCGAGCCCGTGCAGTCGCCGCCTCAACGCGTTCTCGACTGACGGCAAGCTGATCGATCATTCGACCAGCCACTGAGTTTCCGGATGAACTGCCCGACTCCAACCGGGACAGCAGTTTCTCGCCAAGGTCCAGGTCGCCGCGAGCGATTTCGCGACCAGCCGCAGCAGCCACCTGCTGAGTTCTCACCGCCTTGTTGTGAAGCAGGCGACGGGCCGAAGCGATCTCGCCAGCGAGGTCAGCAACGGACGACTGGTCGCCGCCGAGCTTCTTTGCTTCTTCACAATCGCTTCCCGCTTCGTCGAGCCTGCCAGAACTGAGATGCTCGCGCCCCCGTTCGACGAACGCGGCAACGATCTTCGTCAACAGCAGCTGACCTTCGCGGTGGTCGCGGACTCCCGGCTGCTCGACCAGTCGGGCGGCTTCGTTCAGACGCCCTTCCGCGAATGCTGTTTCAGCCTGTCGAAGTCGCAGATTGAACACGATGTTGAATCCCGAAATGATTCGTGGCTGAAGTTACGAACAGAATGGGCACCGCCCAACAGACACCTGCCGAAGTCATAAAATGGTGAGCGGTGCCGCCCCGGCTACTTATCTCGCTTCAAGCTTCGCGACTTCGACATCGTCGGTGCTACCGTGTCCGAGATGGTCGTCGATTTCGGCCAGCAGTTCGTCTTCGTCGAGCACGTCTTCCATCGTGATCTCAGAAATCGAGTCATGAGCAAGGACTCGCTCGGAAACGTCGACGCGTTTCTGAATATCGCTCAGCAGCCGATCTGCTTTTGACAGTTTACTATCGTCGACGTGAAATCGTGATCCGATCGACGATGCTTTGACCAGACGATGCTGAGCAACCAGCGATTCAACTTTCTGCTCCAACTCGCTTTTTCGATTGCGTGCCCGATCGAGCATCTGCATGGCGGCCTGAAGTGACTTCTGCCGAT
>JADHNX010000074.1 GCA_016779365.1 Planctomycetaceae bacterium | reverse complement strand
TCCCGGAACTTCCGAAAACGCCATCACCGATTTTTCGAGTTGCTCGTCAAGCTCGTTCTGAGTCATCACCTCGATATCCCAGCCGACCAGCTTCGACGCAAGACGGACGTTTTGACCACGCTTACCGATGGCCAGTGACAATTGATCATCTCGAACCAGAACAATGACTCGCCCAAGCATCGGACAAAGAATGACATCTTCGACCTCTGCTGGCTGCATTGAATTTGGGACGAGAACCTGCAGAGAATCGTTCCACCGAACAATGTCAACTCGCTCACCAGCCAGTTCGTCAACAATCGTGCGAATTCGAGCCCCGCGAACACCAACACACGCACCGACCGGGTCAATCTTATTATCGATGCACGAAACCGCGACCTTTGACCGATATCCGGCTTCGCGGGCCAGCGAACGAACTTCGATGATTCTTTCCGAGACTTCCGGAATTTCTGACTCGAACAACCGCAGAACCAGTTCCGGATGCTTCCGCGAAAGAATAACTTTTACACGACTTCCGGCTTTTCGAACTTCCAGCACGATCGCCCGCACGCGTTCATTCGTGCGGTAGCTTTCGCCGGGAATCTGCTCACTGCGAGGAAGTACTGCTTCAATCTTGCCAATACTGACAATCGCCGCCCCACCCTCAAAGCGAACAATTGTCCCACCGACAAGTTCATGTTTCATTTCCTCAAACTCGTCAAAGACAGAATCCCGTTCTGCTTCGCGAATCTTCTGAATCATCACCTGCTTTGCAGTCTGGGCGGAGACTCGCCCCAGAATGTCTCCCAGTTCGTCTGGATCGAGATCCTGCCCATTACACTTAATGGTCGGCTCACCATGTTCCCGATCGACCGTAACTTCCAGTTCGAAGTCTTCGCCGAAATGCTTACGGGCGGCAGAGAGGATCGCCTGTTCGATCCCTTCGAAGACAATCTCCTTGTCGATGTTTTTATCGCGGTGCAGCGCGTCAACGACTCTGAGAACTTCGTTACCGTTCATTTCCGTCCTTTCGAAACGATGTCCGACCGCCGGACTATCAATTCCCGGCGAACTTCGCCGGTCCTGAACTCCCGAAATAACCGCTCTTGAACTTTGATCCATCCAACAAAAAAAGTGGGACAAGTCCCACTTTGCGCGCCAGCACCCACTGTGATCGGTACCGGCCAACGGTGACAAAAGTCACCATCAATTCATCCCTCACCCTGGGGACAACCCAAAGGTAAGGAGTGATACTTGCCGTCAATCGCTCACATGGAGGCAACCTTTCAAGGAGCAAGGCAGAACAAACCACCTAAACCCAATGAAAATGCGATCTATTGCAATGCTCGACCTGAATGTCGAAAACTACAACATGGCATCGCGTGAACGTAAAAAAATAACGGGGCCACCAGCACCATGCTGATCCCCCAACTCTGACGTCCAGTGAGGCAGGAATCTAGTTTCCCGGATCTTCCACGTCAAGCACCTCGACGCGTCCGAACCTGTCACCAGGCAACATTTTCGGTAACATGAGAAACATTGACCTCGACGAAAGGCCAATTCACGGGATGGCGCCCCGGAGAACCTCATCAAAAACAACAGAAGAAACCAGCCCGCCAGCCTCGCCCTCTCAAATATCGACCGTCTCCGGAGCAACTTCTCAGCGCCCGAAACCCAGCCAACCAGCAACTCAGACAGCGTCACAGACGCAATCAAATCATATCGAGCTTGCGGTTTCGTCGTTTCTGAGGGCGACGACAGGGGTCACAGGTACCGTAAACTTCCAGTCGGTGGCTCGTTCTTAGAAACCCCTGAGCACTCGCGATCTTTTCGATCAGGGTCGAGATTTCATCGTTGTGAAACTCGAACAACTCCCCACACTGACCGCAAACCATATGATCGTGCTGAGGATAGCCATAATCGTGCTCCCAGACTTCACGCCCGGCCGGTCTAGCCACCTTTCGCAGCAACCCAGCCTCTTCCATCGCACTGAGAGTCCGATAGACGGTTGCGCGACTGACCTGCCGACCATCACCACGCCCTGAAAGCCGCAACACGAGCTGATCCGTATCAAAGTGCTCGTGGTCGGAAAACACTTCTTCGAGAATAATTTCCCGCTCGCGAGTAAACTTCTTCCGCTTAGTAGTCAGATACTCGCGAAACTTGTCGGACGGAGAGACCGTTTTATCCAGTGCGGCGATATCGCTCAAAACATCCTCCGGGACTCGCCCCAACCAGGGGCAAACCTGTTCTGGCTGCCCAGCCAGAACCACCTCAGCGCGTAGAAAAACCGACTGACCGCCGAGACAAATTCTCAAACGTTCAATCAGCAACCAATATCAGCAATTGACCATCGCCAACGCCTACTCAGCCAGCAGGCTCTCCAGCATCCGATCGACGGCAATATCCAGCTTTTCCGGAGTTTCGTATGTTCCGTCAGCAATCTGCTGCTGAATCTGTGCGATCCGCTGCGACTGAAATTCCGCCTTCAGATCAACTTCGCTGGCGGCTGGGTTGACTGACGTCAGCTCCAGTTCATCCGTCGGCGACGTTGGACGCGCTTCTGCGGCTGGCGGCGGAGTCGCTGGCTGAGCGACTTTTCGGACAGGCTGGCTGCCACTAATGGGGCCGATTCCGTTGACTTCCATGTCGGCTCTCTCCTGCAATTACGGGAAGGGGTGTTGACGAAGTCTCCCTGTCAGCTTCGCCAAGCGGCAGGATGGTACGCCAGATCGCGATTCCACTCAACTTCTGTCTGGACAATCCGCTCAGAACGCGTCATCCAGACAGAAACGGTGCCGACATCGCGATCAGCTTTCCAGCAACATGCGTAAATACGACTTCCGCTCGACTGCGGAATCTTCGAGGCCAATCTCACCACAAAGACTTTTCAACGCCTGCTGAGCCGATTTCAGATCAAACTTTTCCGCCAGCAGTTCCACTTCCAGAAACTCGCCAACACCGTCAACCCGATCGAACGCCAGCTCGAAATGGCGACCACCTCGCTCGATCCCAAAACGTCTCCGCACCTTTCTGACAACCGCGACGGAGTGAAACCCCAGAATCGTCAGCACCTCAGCGATCTCATCCGCCGTTTTCGAGCCATCGCCCAGAGCAGGCTCAATCTCGCGACGAGTCTTGGTCTGCTGATCAATCTTCGGCCCTTTCCAGGTCAACCAGTTCTGGCCGCCGACTGAGCGAATCCGCAGCGCCTCGTCCGTTGTCGCAAAATCACGCACTGGATGATTGAAGTAGTGGTCCGCCTGCCGAACCTCGCCGATCTCCGTAGCCCCGAACTCAAGCAACCGAGCGACGATCGACTCCGCCTTTTCACCGAGCCGGAATTTAAGCTCCACTTCATACTGCATTCGTTGCGTTTCCCTTGATCAGAACACTCATTCAACATTCAAATCCGACACTCGAGAATTCGTCAAAGGCAACTGACGCCGTCCGCCTGACTCCCCTGGAGACGACTCAACCCGTCGATATTCATGACTGACGAAGTACGAAAGCCCCGCCAGAAAAACATTAATCCCGCCCAACGCCAGATAAACCGACGGAGTTGTCGACACACTCGCCGTCACACCATTGAATGCCGCATTCAGCAGCCAGAAAGCTGCGGACGTTCGCCAGAGCGTGGAATTCCTCGGCGGCCATCGATTCATCGTTCAGCTCCCGATCCAATTCCGTTGAGGCGACAGTCGAGCTTCTCTCTCGTTTGTAAACGTTCCCCGAACAACGACGACGAAGCAACGCCAGTCTCCGAAAAACGTCCGACGAAACACACGTCCTGCGAAAATCGGAAGCAGGAAACAACTCCCGGTTCGCCTGAAGACTGGCAACCGGCAACGCCGTGTTGGCGTACAGGCTCTCGTGTCGCAATAATGTTCGCCGATGCGTATCCTGCATCCCCCGCCTTAATCTTCCTCGCGCTGCTCAGTTTCCCCCGACAGGAGTTTCCCAATGAAACACTCCTTCCGCGATCTGGCGTTGTTCTTGTCAGTCACCGCTTCGACGACATTGGCAACTGCCGCCGAGCCATTTGCCGTTTCGCCCAGCGACATCCGCCTAGACGGTAACTTTGAACGCGTCCAGCTTGTCGTCACCCAGACCGACGCAGCCGACAGGGTTACGGATACTTCGGCAGACCTGACGGCCGACGCGACCTACACGTCTGCTGACCCCTCGATCGTCTCTGTCAACAAGCACGGTCAGTTACTCGGCATCGCGAACGGAGAAACGAAGCTCACAATCAAAGCGGGCGACCGGTCACTTGAAAGAAGTGTCGTCGTCTCCGGCATCGAAGAAAATCCTGCAACGGAATTCGTCCGCGACATCGCCCCAATCCTCACGAAGGCTGGCTGCAACATGGGAGCCTGCCACGCCACGCAGTACGGTCAGGGCGGATTCAAGCTGTCGGTGTTCGGCTTCGACCCGAGCGCTGACCATGACGCCATCATCCGGGACCGGCACCAGCGACGCGTCAACATGGTCGCTCCGGAACAAAGCCTGTTCCTACTCAAACCAGCGATGGCCGTTCCACACGGCGGTGGAAAACGGCTTGCTCCGAAGTCTGTCGAACATCAGACACTCGTCGCGTGGCTGAAAAACGGAGCCCCTGCTCCAATGAAGGAGCCGGCAGCGGTGAAGTCTCTGTCTGTTTTTCCGAAACAACGGGTAGGGCAACAGGGCCTGTCCCAGCAACTCCGAGTCGAAGCCACCTACGCTGATGGAACCATCCGCGACGTCACCGCTCTGTCACTCTTCGACTCGATGGACGAAGCCATGCTCGACGTCTCCGAGACGGGCTTCGTCAGAACTCACGGCAAAGGACAGGCACCGATCATGGTCCGCTTCGAAGGCCAGGCCGGCATCGCGATGTTCGTTGTCCCGTATGAAGTCTCCGTCGAACTCGCCGGCTGGCAGAACAACAACTTCATCGACGAACTGGCCGCAAAGAAATTTCGAGAACTCGGCATCGAACCGTCGCCACTCTGCGATGATGCCACCTTCGTCCGTCGAGCGTTTCTCGACGCCACCGGCTCGCTGCCAACCATCGAACAGACCGCCGCCTTTCACGCGAAGGCCGACCCCAACAAACGCGAGCAACTCATCGACGAACTCTTGGGCCTGACCGGCGACCCGCTCCGCGACGTTCACAACGACAACTACGCAGCGTGGTGGACGCTCAAATGGTCTGACCTGATCCGCAACACCAGCAACGGCGGCGGCCAGGAACAGGCCATGTGGTCAATGCACAACTGGATGAAAGAAGCTTTCCGAACCAACCGGACCTTCGACAAAGTCGTGAGAGAACTGGTCACTGCGAAAGGCTCGACCTACTCAAACGGCCCGGCCAACTACTTCCGAATCTTTGGAAACACCACCGACCTCACCGAGTCGACAGCACAACTTTTTCTTGGCGTTCGCCTGGAATGTGCGAAGTGCCACCATCACCCGTTCGAAAAATACGGGCAGGACGACTACTACGCGTTCTCCGCGTTCTTCTCGCGAGTCGGCACAAAACGCAGCGAAGAGTTCGGCCTGTTTGGCAACGAGTCCGTCGTCATTGTCAAGACGTCCGGCGAAGCATCCAACCCGCGAACCCGCAAACGCATGGAGCCCACACCGCTCGAAGGCGAACCAACCGATCACCCGCTTGATCGCCGCATCGCACTGGCCGACTGGCTGACCGCCAAAGACAACACCTATTTCGCGCGGAGCATCGTCAACCGCTACATGAGCTACCTGCTGGGGCGAGGTCTCGTTGAACCCGTCGACGACCTGCGTTCGACAAATCCGCCGACAAATCCCGAACTGATGGACGCTCTGGCAAAACACTTCGCCGAAAGCGGCTTCGACCTGAAGCAACTGATCCGAGTCATCATGACTTCTCGGCTCTACCAGCTCGATTCACAACCCACCGAGCAGAACGTTCTCGATCAACGATTCTACAGCCACTACCAAGTCAAGCGTTTACCCGCTGAGCCCCTGCTCGACGCCATCGATCAGGTCACCGGCTCACCAACCAAATTCAAGAATCTCCCCGCCGGCACGCGAGCAACCGAACTGCCTGATGCTGAATACCCCAACTACTTCCTGAACACCTTCGCCAAACCTCGTCGAGCCAGCGTCTGCGAATGTGAACGCTCTCCCGACGAGAACCTCGTTCAGGCTCTGCACACACTTAACGGCGACACGCTGACCACCAAGCTCGCCGACAGGAATGGCCGCATCGCCCGCCTGATCAACGAGAAGAAATCTGCTGAAGCGATCGTTCAGGAACTCTACCACGCAGCCCTTTGCCGACCGCCCAGCGACGCAGAACTTCAAACCAGCATTGAGTACGTCAAAGAATCACTGACTCCCCAAGAAGGCTACGAAGACATTCTCTGGGGACTCATGAATTCAAAGTATTTCCTGTTCGTCTATTAGGTCGTCGGGAACTTGATCTCAAATATTCTCGCCACAGATGGACACAGATCATCACAGCTATTCCAGCCAGGCATCTGAGTTTATCCGCGTCGATCTGCGGCAAATTCCAGTGAGAGCACACGATGAAACCGACCCGCCTCAATGTGATGATTGCTGCCGTGGTTGTGCTGCTGACTGCCCCCGCAGCAGCACAAACCGGTTACCCAATGATCATGAGCCTGAAGCCAACCGCCGCGCAGGTTGGCACTGCAGCCGAAATCGAGTTTCACACTCGATACAGCATGTTCGGCGCGTACCAGGTCCTCGTGAGCGGTGATGGCGTGTCCGGCGAAGTTCTGCACCCGGAAAAGAAAGAGGGCGAAACTCCCAGTCTCACAAAGATGAAAGTCCGATTCACAGTCGATGCATCCGCCATGCCAGGAGTTCGTGACGTCAAAATCGCGACACCGCAGGGCATCAGCACTGTCGGCCAACTGGTCATCGTGCAGGATCCCGTCGTTTACGAGACGGCGAAAAACAATACTCGCGACGAAGCTGCCGAGTTACCAGTTCCGGCCACCGCCTGCGGCGTCATCGAAGCCAACGAAGATGTCGACTTCTTCAAATTCAGCGTCGAAGCAGGCACCGAGTTGAACTTTCACGTTCGCTGTGCACGACTCCAGGACCGCATCCACGATATGCAGCGACACGCCGACCCGATGATCACAATCCGAAATGCGATGGGTGGAACCGTCGCCGCCAGCGATAACTACTTTTTCGGCGACCCGTTCCTGTCCGTGAAGTTTGACCGGGCTGGCGAATACTTTCTCGAAATCCGCGACGTTCGCTACCACGGAAACACGTACTGGGAATACTCGGTCGAGGTCACCAACCGACCGTTCATTTCAAACGTCTTTCCGATGGGAATCTCCATCGGGCAGGAAACCAGCGTCGAACTCGTCGGCACTTCGCTGCCGGACAACCAACGAATTGAAGTCACACTTCCAGCCGACACACCGACAGGAGCGGTCTGGAAACAGATCGCCCTGAACGACGCCGTCACAAACCCCGTCGCCGCTTTCGCGACCACACTACCGGTCACTCTGGAATCAGACGCAACGAACACGACCCCCGAAGAGTCGCAACAAGTCGTAATTCCGGCTGGCATCAACGGTCGCATCTCTGAAGACAGCGACGTCGACTGTTTTCGCTTCACCGCGAAGAAGGGCGAGAAGTTCACGTTCGAAGTCCGCGCCCGACGCTATCAGTCGTCACTGGACCCTTATCTGCGAATCATCAATCTCGATGGCAAACAACTTTCCGAGAACGACGACCTGCGAGACTTCAAACGCTCATTCGCCGACTCACGCATCGAAAACTGGACCGCTCCCGCCGACGGTGAGTACGCCATCGAAATCCGGGACATGCACCTGCGAGGCGGCGCCAGCTTCGTCTACTTCATCGAAGCCACCAAAGCCGAACCACACTTCCGACTCTACGCCGATACGGATAAGACGTTGCTCGCTCCCGGCTCCAACGGCGCTGTCTACGTGCAGGTCGAACGGAAGAACGGATTTACGGGAGACGTGCAACTTCACATCGAAGGACTGCCCGACGGCGTCGAAGCCGTTTGTGGAAAAATCCTCCCGGACAAAGGCCGAGACGGATGCATCATCCTGAGAGCCGCTCCCGACGCGAAGCAGTCCGTCGGCAACGTTCGCATCTTCGGTACATCTTCGTGGAAACCTGCCGAGGATGCTGAACCGTTAGCGCTCGAAGCCGTCGCTTCTGTTTATCAGGAAATGTATCAACCCGGCGGCGGGCGCGGTCACTGGCCAGCCGATACGCACACCGTTTCAATCGGAGCCCCGCAGGATGTCCGAGCCGTCAAACTCAGCGACCACGACGTCGTGCTGAAACCTGGCGAGTCGAAGAAAATCGAAGTCACCATCGAACGTGCCGAAGGATTCGACAAGAACGTCTCACTCGACATGCGATTCTTTCACCTGTCGGAATTCTGCAACACATTTCCGCCCGGCGTGAAGTTCGACGAAAGCAAGAGTTCCAAGCTGATCACCGGCAAGAACCTCACCGGCCATGTCGTCATCACCGCCGCAGCCGATGCCGCTCCCGTCGATCGGCAGCTCATTCCCGTGACCGCAAACGTGTCGCTGAACTTCGTCATGAAGACGTCTTTCGCAGCCGACCCCCTCTGGGTTAGCGTCGCCCCCGCAGCCGAGTGAACATCGCCAGGATGGGCATCGCTCATCCAAAAACACCACAGCCGTGACTGTCGTCTAAAACCAAATCTGCCCCTGTCCGGTTTTCATGGGCTGCCGCAAATTCCTAACCGACGGCCCAATTCGGAAGCGGAGCTTCGAACGTAACTGGCACTTTCGACTCCGGATGTACCAACCGAATCGATCGCGAGTGCAGACAAAGCGGCGGATCGTCAACACTCGGAGTCTGCCCCGTCCCCAGTTTGCCTTCCGACAGGTAGACCGGGTCGCCGCAGATCGGTAACCCGAGATGCCAGAGGTGAGCACGAATCTGGTTTGTGCGTCCGGTCACTGGTCGAGCCTCGACCAGAGCCGTCCCATCTGCAAAACGTTCCAGCGTTGTGAAGTGAGTCTCGGAGGTGAGACCGTCATCAGCGATCGTTCGCAACCCGTCTTCACCGGGTTCTGCACTGATCGCCGCCGAGCAGGAGAATTCATCGTCCTGAGGCAGCCCCATCACTCGCGCAACGTAAACTTTCTTCACTTCACGATTCTCAAACTGCGGATGTACGAACCGTGCGACATCCCGCGTCTGACAGAACACCGCGACCCCAGACGTGCTGGCATCCAGCCGGTGCGCCATCCGAAGGTACTTGTCCTTGTAGACCTCGTTCAGAATGTACTGCAGCGTATTTCTGTTAAAGCGACCACACGCGTGCATCGGCAGCGGAGCGGGCTTATTGATGATGACCAGACAGTCATCTTCGTGAAGCACCTCGATGTCCGCATTAACGGAAGGCTCGATCGTGGCTGGAATGAGATGCTCGTATCGCTCGCCAGGAAGAACGATCACCTCCGGCGAAACCCTTTCTTCACTCGTCTTTTTTACTCGAAGCAGATGACCGTCAAGAATCTTCTGCAGCCACGTCTCGCGCTCAATCTGAGGATGCCACTCTGAAAGAAAATCAATCAGCGTCCGTCCTGCGAATCGCTCGGGGACATTCAGCGGGCGACGGTTATCGTACGGAATGCTGCCCGGCAACGGGTCAGTCACTCGATGAATTGCTGCCCGGCGTTCCATCAGCAACTCTCGCTGCTTCTCTTCCGGACTCTGGTAGCAGTACCGGCATGACACTCCAGGTTCGTACGATGGCAAACTCTGATCCTTAACCGTCAACGGCATCTGACATGCGAAACATTGTTCGACGGCCGTCTCTCTTAGCTGCGGATCGACGGCGACTCGCTGGTCGAACACGAAGCAGTCGCCGTCGTAATGATCGCCGCCGCACTCTTCGAAGTACTTCAGAATTCCACCGTCGAGCTGAAACACGTTTTTGAAGCCACGCGCCTGCATGAAGGGGCCAGCCTTTTCACACCGAATGCCGCCGGTGCAGAACATAACGATTGGCTCGTCCTTCATTGACGCGGGCAACGAATCAATTGCTTCCGGGAACTCTCGAAAATGATCGATGCCCAGCACGTGAGCGTTTCTGAACGTGCCGACTTCGACTTCGTAATCGTTTCGAGTATCCAGCAGATGAACGGGCCGTCCTTCGTCGAGCCACTGCTTGAGCTGCTCGGGCGGTAACTTGGGAGACGTTCTCTGCCGTGGATCAATCCCGTCAACGCCGAATGAAATAATCTCGTTCTTAATTTTGACGAGCATCCGAGTGAACGGCTGCCGCTCGCTCAGACTTTCCTTGACCACCAGATCGCTCAACTGCGCATCTGAACGCAACTCAGCGAGAAACTTATCAATTGCTTCCCGACTTCCGGCGATAAAAAGATTGATCCCCTCTTCGCTCAGCAGCACGGTCCCTTTGAGTTCCAGCTTTCGCCCCAACTCACGCACCTGCTCCCGTCGTTCAGTCAACCGATCCAGTTCGACAAACTTGTAGGCAGCGATATTTACAATCGCCAGTTCAGCAACACTCACTTATTTGCTCCGCACTTTGAATTTGTTCCACGGGTGCGTCTTGACGCACCACTACGATTTCGGTCGATTGAGCTGGTGCGTCAAGACACACCCTGCATTGAAATCCGCCCCGGAGTTCAGTGATTAAACAGGAACTCACGGGTGCTCAGTAAACTCCAGAAAATGTCTTCAACGACCAGCCGTTTCTCGGCAGCGTCTTCGCCCGGCACCTGGCTGAGTAATTCGACAACTCGCATTTTTTCTTCAACTATCGGAAACCGTGAAAGGGTATGCAGGAAAATTTCGTCCGTGAGATCTGCATCTGAGTGTCCTGCGGCGAGCAGCTGGCTGACTCGGTTTTCCTTTTCCTTCAGCTTGCCGTTGATTGTGTCGCCGTTGGCGACGTGCAGAACCTGAACCATGCTCGGTTCGTCCGAACGTTCGCATTCGCAGGTGATCGCTCGTGAATTCCGACCAAACGTTTTCAGGAAGTACGACTCGACCGCAGAATCGTGAAGCTGAATCGCGCGAGTTCCTAACGGATACTCTTTCGTTTCCTGCCGGTCTCCGCCCGGAAATCCGATATGTGTAAACGCGGTCGGAACGTCGGTTACCTGAGAAACAGCATCCAGCAACACTTCAGCCATCAGACGTTTCGGATAGTAACGCGAGTAAAATCGATGCTCGTCTCGATTCCCGTCCAACGGAACTCCGCTTCGCTGGTAGGTGTGCGACTGCAGAATTGTCCGCATCAGCGATTTCAAATCGAAGCCGCGATCAATCAAGTGTTGCGACGCCGCAACCAGAAGTTCTTCGTTACTGGCCGGATTCGATAATCTCAAGTCGTCGACTTCTTCGACCAGACCAGGTCCGAAAAAGTTTGCCCAGACTCGATTTGTGATCGCCCGAGCGAAGTACGGGTTCTCAGGAGCCGTCAACCAGTTCGCGAGATGAATTCGCCGATCGTCCGTCGCGTCAAACGGCAACGGATCGCCGTCGAGCGGCGTCGGAGGCTGAGGCTTGCCGGTCAGCGGTTGAATCAACTCGCCGGTCGGCACGACATAAAGCGTTCGCACGCCGTCGCCGTTTCGAAAGTCGCCTCCCCAACCTTTCGCACGCACTCGAGAAAACAGATTCGCGAACGCGTAGTACTGCGAGTTCGTCCATTTTTCGAGCGGGTGGTTGTGGCACTTGG
>JADHNX010000073.1 GCA_016779365.1 Planctomycetaceae bacterium | reverse complement strand
GGTCTCAAGGTTGACCGAAAGGCCGGTTGAGGCAGATTCAAGTGGCATGAGCCGGCTCCGCATCCGCGATCAATTCGTGAGGCAATGCGAGTAGTTCATCCAGATCGCGGTTGAACTCACTGGCGAGAAACGTCAGCGACTCCCGTGCACTCCATGAGACTGCATGATGTTCCGTGCGAACTTCGAGACCACAGATCAGCGACTCGTCCCGACGGAACTGAATGGTTGCCGGATCAACTTCCGAGGCGATCAGGCAATTTCGGATATCCGTCTGCTGGGATGCCGTCAGCTCGAATGCGGAACGCACGATGACTGCCTGTTCCGGACCGCAACGCCGGCTTGCGGTCGCGAGACGGGGCGACTCTTTCGATTTCTGAAAGTTTCTTATGAAGGCCTCAACGACGACTGACTGGCCTTCCGCATCCGCGAGACACCCGATAATGCCCTCTGTCAGTTTCAGTGCGTGTATCCGGTACTGTTCGAGAAGTTGCTCCTGGAGCTGCTGCCGTTCGCGGGTCAGTTGGTGTAGCCATCCCGCTCGCGCGTTCGCAACTTGCTCTTTCGCTTTGGAGATATGCTCACTCTTCCACCGCTCGACTTCGTCGGTCGCCTCGGCCTGCATTCTTTCTTTGGCGTGTGCGAGTTCTTCCATGCGTGTGTCAAAGTCGAGTTTTGCGGCTTTCGCGGCAGATCGTTCTTTTTCGGCATGTTCGAAACGTGAGGCGATCTCGGCCTCCCGTTCTGCAATCCCCTTTAGAATCGGTCCATAAAGAAACCGCTTCAGTAGAGCGAGCAGAATCAGAAAGTTGATGATCTGAGCCGCGAATGTGAACCAGTCGATATTCATGGTTTTCGGGTGAAGCACCGGTTGCAGACGCTGATCAACGCTAACTTTACTGGCCGAAGTGATGAGAGTTGGTCAGCTACTGTCAGCGGTTCCCTTAAGGAGTAACTGTAGGAGTAACTGTCGCTGCACCCCAGAATGGATTGGCGAAAATCAGAATCATCGCGACGACGAAGCAGTAGATTGCTGTCGATTCGACCATCGCCATTCCAACAAACAAGGTGCGCGTTATTGTGTTGGCTTCGTCCGGCTGCTGGGCGATTGCGGCGAGTGCCTGGGCGAGCGCCCGGGCTTCTCCCAGTGCCGGGCCAATTGATCCAATACTGATGGAAAACGCTGCTCCCAGAATGGAAGCAACGGCAATGGCTGCGGAATCGGACATGACTAAACCTCGCGACTTTCGTGAACCTGAGTTGCGGATGCGATGTAAACCATAGCCAGAATCGCGAAAATCCAGGCCTGAATCGTTCCCGTGAGCAGCCCGAACAACTGCATTACCACCGGGACAAACAATGGGGCAAACGCCAGCAACATGGCACCGATCATGGCGCCGCTCATCATGTTTCCGTAAAGGCGAACAGCCAGGGCGAGCGTTCTGGACAACTCCCCGATCACATTGAACGGAAGCATGAATACGGACGGCTGCAGATACTGGCTCAGGTAACGCCCCATTCCGAGTCGTCGAATTCCGTACAGAGGGACTGCCAGAAACACGCACGTGGCCAAGGCGGCTGTTGTCGACAGGGACGACGTTGGTGGGACGTAGCCAGGCACAATGCTCAGCAGATTCGCAACGGCAATAAACAGAAACAACGTCCCGATAAAGGACAGGTACGGTCCCGACTCCTGCTGGCTAACGTCGCGAATCTGCTTCTGCAGAGCCGTGACAATGACTTCAAGGGAGAGCCGACGTCGCGACGGACGATTTGGCTCGCAACGTTCCCGCGTAATGAGCCACGCACCGAAGGTCATCAGCCCCATCACCGCCCACGTCCAGAGTATCGTGGCATTGAGAACGACTGGCCCCCATTGCCATAGCTGTTGATCCGGGTTCATCGCAGGATTGCTCATGGATGCGCTCCCGTTGACGGTCGCCCGAGACCGCGGATCATCCAGCACCGAACCAGCAGCGCTCCGCAACCAGCCGCGACCACAGCACCTGCGCCAACCTGCGACATCGCGAACAGGCCGACAGCCAGTACACTCATTCGTAGAAACAGACTTGCGATCACCAGAAGTGCAGGGGAGTGGCTGCTTATCAGTCGTTGCGTCGTCCACCATAGTCCGCCGAAAAATGCCAGACCGAGTAGGATCCCCACAAGGAATCCTGCCGATAGTTCCGCAGTACTTTGCAGCAACTTGGTCTGTACTTCACTCATTTCGTTCCTGTCTGATCTTTGTTTGCTTCGTTCTGTTCTCGCATGTCGGTCTGGTCTCGCGTGATTGACTCACGATAAATCCACGACCACGCATTCACACAACCGAAACCAATTCCCAGTACCATGAGCATCAACGTCCACGACTGCTGAGTTTCAAACTTCGAATCGACCCACAGGCCAGTCGCGATTCCGGCAACCGTCGGGACGGAGATCGACCAGCCAATGACGCCGAACATGCCGAGCCCAAACCATGCTGACTGTGTACCACGCTGACGCGACCGCAAACGTCGAAGTTGTTTTTCTGCAACCGCTTGTTCCATTTCAGAGCGACTTTCGTGCCGATTGACTGAAATGGATTCTTCGGCTTTCGAGTTGGCATCGTCTGGAGCGACATAGTCAGACATGTGACGCCTCTTCGAGAGCCAGCAGCCGTCGCATGAAATCGGCTTCGAGGCGAGCCATGACAGCTTGCGCAACACGCTCCCGATCGTCGAGAGTCTGAAACAGGTTCTGCACAACGTTTTGCAGTTCGTCGAGTCGCTCACTTCGGCTTGCTCGGCGAGTTGAGATGAGCACCTCATCGCCAGACTTCGTCAGCACGCCTTCGCTGATGGCGACAAAAGACTCAACGCCGGACTCGTCAACAAAAGACAGAATGCCAGGCACCAGTGATGTGACGAAGTCGCGGTGCTTTGGCAGCAAGCAGAACGATCCGTCGATCGCTTCGGCGATGACCTTTGTCACGGTTTCGTCGAGCAGCACGTTCGCTGGCAGAAGCACTCGTAGTCGCATTACATGGCCCTTCCGTATGTAGTACCGTCGGACTTGGAATTCAGACGGCCTCGTCGATACTCCCGATCATGTACAGAGACCGTTCTGGACGTGTGTTGAACTCATCGTTGAGAATCCGCTCACACCCGGAAATCACATCCGGAAGCGAGACAGATCGTCCCGGAGTTCCCGTGAATTTTTCAGTGCTGAAGAATGGCTGCGTCAGAAATCGCTCCAGCCGACGAGCCCTGGTGACGATCCGGCGATCGTCACGTGACAGTTCTTCCAGTCCGAGCATCGCGATGATGTCCTTTAACTCTTCGTATTGTGCCAGCGTTTGTCGCACGGCCTGAGCCACTGAGTAATGCTTCTCGCCAACGATCGATGGAAGCAGCATGCTCGAACTTGATTGCAGCGGGTCGATCGCGGGATAGAGTCCTTCGGATGCCCTTTTACGCGAGAGAACGATTGAGGCTGACAGGTGGGCAAACGTGTGTACTGCTGCGGGGTCGGTAAAGTCGTCGGCCGGAACGTAGACTGCCTGTACCGAGGTGATCGCGCCCGAGCCTGTTGTGCAGATGCGTTCTTCCAGCTCGGCAATGTCTGATGCCAGTGTTGGCTGATAACCGACTCGCGACGGCAGTTCACCCATCAGGCCCGAGACTTCGGTACCTGCTTGAATGAAGCGAAAAATGTTGTCAATGAGCAGCAGCACGTCCTGTTGCCGGTCGTCGCGAAAGTACTCGGCCATCGTCAGAGCGGTGTGGCCCACCCGGTATCGCGCACCCGGAGGTTCGTTCATCTGGCTGAAGACGAGCACAGTGTTGTCCAACACTCCGGTCTGCTGCATTTCGCGGTACAGTTCTTCTGCCTCGCGGCAGCGCTCGCCGATTCCGCAGAACAGGCTGACCCCATGGTGGCTGCCAACGACGTTGTGAATCAGCTCGGTAATGAGAACCGTTTTGCCAACGCCAGCTCCACCAAACAACCCGGCCTTGCCACCACGTTCCAACGGGACCAGCAGGTCGATGGCCTTCATGCCTGTTTCAAAGATCTCTGACCGGGTTGACCTTTCCGTCAATGCGGGTGGTTGTTGATGCACGCTTCGATTCTTCAGGGCATTGTCGGTTAGCTTTCCTTTACCATCAATCGGTTCGCCGAAGACATTCAACATTCGCCCGAGCAACGATTCTCCGACAGGCACCTGTAGCGACTGCCCACTAGCGATAAGTTCGTCACCTCGAGCCAGTCCACGAGTCGGCGTCAGCGCGATGCCGCGTACGGTCGACTTGTTTGGCTGACTGATAACTTCGATCCGAATCCTACCGGATCGTTCAGTCAGCATTTCGTGAATCTCAGGCAATCGCTGGCTGAACACAGCATCGACGACGCTGCCGCGAATGCTGACAACGTGTCCGATCAGATCACGCGTAGCTTCACTAGACGGAATTCCCGTCTCCAGATTTGAAACAGGCACGTGGTCAGTGTCCGGCGACAAGTTGGACGAAGTCGAAGGCGGAGATGACTCCCTGCAATCGTTTTTCTTCATCGACGACGAAGACGCGATGAATTCCGCGCGAAGTCATCAGGCGGGCGACGTTGGCGATGGGCTGAGTCGGGAGCACGGTCAGCGGGTTGCTTGTCATGACATCAGAAACGGGCACTGAGTCGTATTCGCCGAGCAATTCTGACGAGAATACGGACTCTTCCCACTTCTGAGTTTCCGGGTTGAACCAGTTTTCGGTGCGGACGATTTCGCTCTCCAGTGCTTCAAGATCAGCTTCGATGAAGGACACGACATCTGAAGTTGAGATCACACCGATGCATTGATTCTGCTGGTCGACGACCGGCACGCCGCTCACATGATGTTCGGTCATGATCTGCATCGCGTCGTGCAAAGACGCTCGTGCATCGAGCGTTACGACGTCTCGATTCATGACATCGGCTGCGGTTGTTGCTGCTGTCTGAAGGCTGGTCATGGCGTCGTCTCCTTCGAAGAAGCTAAGTTGAATTTTTGAATTCGAGTACTGGTTGTCATTTCGCGGAAGGGGCAGATGTTCGGCGACTTTGATGTACGGCGGTTTTACGACGAGACGAACTGGTGCTGATCCGGTCTGACGACCAGGACGGGGCACTTCGCCTTTCGAACAACTTTCTCAGCCACACTTCCCATCAGCATGTGCTGAACCGGGCCGTGCCCGTGAGTTCCCAGGACGATTAGATCGACCTGCTCGTCCTGAGCGAGCTGGATGATCTCGACAAACGGTGCGCCGGGCTTCATGACGGTCGTAACTTTGACGCCCTCGCAGGTGTGTCGATGCAGCATCGCATCCAGCTTCTCTTGCATCTTCCGTTCAAATGCGTCGCGGTACTTCTGAGCCGTCTCTGCCTGATAGAGAATTGGCTCCTGCAGAACGTGCAGGACGACGACTTCAGCCTCGAAAACTTTCGCCAGCGACAGCGCGTAATCGAAAGCCTTGTCCGATGTTTCACTGAAGTCTGCTGCGGCGAGGATTCGACCGATCGACAATGACATGTCACTCTCCTGTTGTTGGTATGGGGGTAAGCGAAAAAGTCTGACGCAAGAGGTGTGCCATACTGTGGGAAGGTGAAAACGGCAATCGGAAAACGTGGCGGCGGCGGCGAGTGTGCTGATTCGCCCGCAGTGATCAGAAGATGTGCTGTAATAGTGCACTGTCTCAAGTGAATCTTACGTCGGGGAAGAGAGAAGGCCGACTTTGTCGGCGGTTTCTGGTATCGGCACGTCATTCGCCGCGACGATGATCAACGAATTGCGAGGTCAATTGAATGGCGAAGTAATTCGACGTTTTCAGAACGAAGGCAGACCGTGGGTCTGAGTTTGTCGTCTTTTTTCGCGGACTGGAATTTCGGGATGGATGTTCTCTTGATGTTCACGCTCGCAATTCTGGTCGGAGTGTTCATTGCTCTGGGAGCCGTTTTTGCGACGACCGCTGCCGCCGGCGCTACTGGAGCAGTTCCGTAAGGCGTCCAGCGGCTGATTGTCGGGGCAGTGTTCTCGCTGGGGCTGATTCTGGTCGTCGTGGGCGGAGCTGAACTTTTTACCGGAAACAGTCTTGTCGTTATGGCCTGGGCGAGTCGCCGCGTTTCGCTGGCTGCCCTGTTGCGGAACTGGGCGATCGTGTTTGCCGGAAACTTTGTCGGTTCGGTTGGAATCGCGGGTCTGGTTTACGTCAGCGGCCATCACGAATTCGGTTCCGGCAGCGTGGGACTCACAGCGTTGAAGATCGCACAGAGCAAACTGCATTTCGGATTTCTGCAGGCCGTGTGCCTGGGGAGCCTCTGCAATCTGCTGGTGTGTCTGGCCGTCTGGTTGACGCTCAACGTACGGTCTGCGGCCGATCGCATCCCGGCAATCGTCCCGCCGATCGCTTGCTTCGTTGCGGCAGGCTTCGGGCACAGTATTGCCAACACGTACTTTGTGCCGGTGGTGTGGCTTGTTTAATGCGGTGCGTCGAGCACGTTCTGGTCGATGGTCAGCAGCTCGCCCGCAGAGTTCGCCGACAGTACGTGGTTCGCGTTTCTCTTGAAGAATCTGTTGCCGGTCACCATTTGGATTGTCATCGGTGGATGCGTGCTGGTCGGAGCCGTCTACTGGTTCATCTACCTGCGTTCAATTCATTCTGTCGCCCCGCAGTGATTGCGAAGCTGTCTTCTGTTGGCATCGTTTTTTGACGGACAGCCTTTCCGATCCGGGGTTGTGAGTTGAGTTAAGTCGTTGGCCTCTGTCGTTGTGACAATCCGGCCAGAGTGTGCGTAAGTGGCCGGTGGTGTTGCTCGACATTGGGGCGAGGCTGAAATGCGAGTGTCCATTTGCCGGCGGCGAGTGTCGCATCTTTCCTGAAATAGTGGTTAGAGGGCCAATTGCTGGCGTCTGATCGCTTCATGCGTGTCGTGAGTGGTCGGCGGTACGCCGTTTGCTCCCAGGTCGTTCGAAAGGCGATGCCCGTCAGGGCGTGCCGCAATCGTTTGCTCCATGCACGGGGACAATGAAATGGCTACTTCCGCTTCTGAAACGCACAACGAACCGTCGGCTGCCATGCGACTGGTCGAGGTCTACACTGTTACTGATCCAAACGTCGCAGAGATCATTAAGGCCAGTTTGCAGCGGGAAGGAATCAGCTGCTGGATCGAGGGTGAGAATCAGGCTGGTCTGTCCGGAGTGCTGAGCATCAGTCTTCTGACGCGAGCCAGAGACGCAGACCACGCTCATCGGATCATTGCGACGTTTGACCATTCATAGAACGAACGGAAAGACTCAGATGCAGCGGCAGTCTCGTTCGCTTTTTCCTTTCGAGCCGGAGATGTATCGATGAAAGTCAGCCACATTCTCGTGCCTACTGATTTCAGCGGGCCGGCGAGAGAGGCAACTGATTACGCGCTGGGGCTCGCGAGGAATTTTGGGGCGACCGTCTCACTGTTTCACGTGATCGAAGACCCGGTTGTTTATGTGCCTGCTCTGGGAGGCTACACGCCTCAGCCTCAGGATTTTGAAAACTTCAGCGACGCGGCTCTGGCCGACTGGGTCGTCGCTGAGGATGCGCCCGGTGTGACAATTCATCGGGAATGGAAGCACGGTCACCCGGTCGCAAGCATCCTTGACTACGCCGCTGAACACGGCTGCGACCTGATCGTCATGGGGACGCATGGTCGAGGCTCGCTCAGTCATCTGCTGATTGGCAGCGTCGCCGAACGCATTGTTCGCAAGGCGACGTGCCCGGTGCTGACCGTTCGTCCGGCGTCTGTCGAGGAGTAAGCATTCGCCCTGTTGGCAGTGGTTTGTGAGCAGTGGCCGGTGATGGTTGCCGTCGAGAAGGCTGATCGGCGAGCGGCTACACGTAGTGACGGCTGATGAAATCGTTCTGGATCCACATCAGCTTGTTGAAGGCTCGGATCGTTTTTAACGTTGCCGTGGGATCCAGGGCGGATTGAATCAGTGCGTCTGCCAGAACGTCGGACAGCAACCCCATCAACGCGTTCATCTGGACCAGTGGGATGCTGATCTCGCTGTTGCCAGCGGCTGTGGTGTGGATCCTGCCGACCATGTCCAGGTACTGAATCATCTTTGCGTCGTACGCGCGACCGATCATCGCGAGGAAGTAACGATTGAGATGATCTTTGCGAAACTGGATTTGCGGATGCGACGCGCTCAGGCTGGCAAGTTCGATGGGAGGTTCCCCTTCGAAGCCGTGCTGCCTCGGCAGAAAATGACGCGCAGTTGCGTCATAACTCAGCAGCTTCTCGTACGTTTTCTCGACAAGCTCGCCGATGCGCGGACCAATGTGTGGCGCGGCGGCCTGAATCAGCTTCACGTCGTCAGGACCGAATCCGATGAACTCGGCCAGGTACTCGTACCGGTACTGCGGATCGGTTTCCAGTTTCGCTTCGTCAACCTGTTGCATCATGAGGACTCGCGCCGGTGGTTTGGGAATCAGAAAAAAAATTCCGCCTCGATGACCAGCGTTCGCGAAACTCGGAATTCCGGAACGGGTCATCGAGGCGGTAAGTCACTCATCGGTTTACACGCTTAACTGAACCAGTTCAGCCGGTGGTTCGGACTCGATGAGCTTGAGGTCGAACTTCTCCTGCAGGATTGCAAACACGTTTGGCGAAACAAACGCTGGCGGGACAGGCCCCAGCCGGATCCCTTTGACGTCGAGTGCGAACAGGCTGAGCAGCACGGCCACTGCCTTCTGCTCGAACCACGACAGCACGATCTCCAGCGGTAGATCGTTGACACCGCAGTCGAAAGCTTTCGACAAGGCCAGCGCGACTTGAACCGCACCGAAGGCGTCGTTGCACTGGCCCATGTCCAGGAACCTTGGTAAGCCAGCGACGGTTCCGTAATCGCGATCGCGGATTCGGTACTTGCCGCAGCCCAGCGTGAGAATGATCGACTCGTCCGGTGCCTGCTCTGCCAGCCGCGTGTAATAATTGCGACCGGACTCTGCGCCGTCGCAGCCGCCGATCAGGTAGAACCGCTTGATCGCGCCTGACTTGACGGCGTCGACGATCGTGCCGGCGTGACTGAGAATGACGCTGTGGTGAAAACCGATCGTTGACTCTTTGACTTTGTTCTCGGGTAGCGGCGGCGAATCGAGCGCCATCGCGATCACTGAAGAGAAATCGTTGTTTTTCAGTCGCGTGCCGCCGGGAACTGCTGTCACTCGGGTTGTGAAGAGTCGATCGGCGTACGTGTCCGACGGAATCAGCACGCAGTTGGTCGTGCCGACAATCGGGCCGGAAAAGGCAGGGAATTCCCACTGCTGGTTCTGCCACGGACCGCCATAATGACCAGCCAGATGCGGATGCTTTTTCAGTTCCGGATAGCTGTGAGCCGGCAGCATTTCGCCGTGCGTGTAGATATTGACGCCCTGGTCTGCCGACTGTTCTAGAAGGTCGGACAGGTCGAGCATGTCGTGGCCGGTTACCAGGATCCCCGGCCCTTCTCTGGTGCCTTCATAGACGACTGTCGGCTCGGGTTTGCCAAACTTTTCCGAGTGGCCTTCGTCCAGCATCTGCATCACGCGGATATTCTGCCGACCGCACTCCAGCACCATTTCAAACAGGCTCTCCATGTCGAAGTTGACGTTGGTCACTGTCGCAAAGAGTGCGTCCTCAATGAACGCGCTGACGTTCTCGTCGGCCTTGCCGAGTCGTCGGGCGTGAGCCGCGTACGCAGCCATTCCTTTCACACCGTAAAGTAGAATCTCCTGAAGGGACTGTATGTCGGGATCTTTACCACAGACGCCAATGTCTGTGCAGCCGCTGCCGTTTTGGGTCTGTTCACACTGATTGCAGAACATTGAGCGCTCCTCTTGTGAGACGGGTTTTCAGGGACGAAAACTCCGCCGTCGCATAGTCTGTGCCATTGTTGCCGCGTCCTGCATTTCGGAACGCTGGTGATTCGAAACCAGGAATTGAGACCTGTTTCAATGGCGAAGAATTCGCGACGAGCTTTCAACGCGGTAGAGCATCGGCGGCAGATCGATGATGTGCGACGGTGATCAACCTGCGCGTCGCGGAACGCATTTCCGCACGTCTGGCGTCTGGCAGTCCGGCATCGCTCACACAAGACATCGCTCACACAATTAGCCAGTTTTGTGGAGGAACTTCCTGCCAGATCGGGATGCCGGGAATCTGCATCGAGGTCAACGCTGCCGCCAGGACGATCAGCGCGAACAGAAGCGCCATCGCCAGCAACGTGAAGAGAATTCCGACGTACGGTTTCGGTTGCCTGTCCGAAGTGAGTCGCTTGTCTGAAGTGAGCCGATCCGGCCTCACCTGTGACAATGCGTCACGGACCCGTGGTCGAGTTGCTGTGGTCATCACACGCCTCCCTTTCTTGTTCGGCTCGCCGAAAGCTGAGAGTTACTTCCGCAACACATTTGCCTCTCAGCGAATGATCGTCCGGCTTGCTGGTGCGACGCTGGCTTCCGATGCAGGGGCAATCTGGACGACCCTCCGCACGTGCTGATGGCAGGCCGTGCACGATACCGTCAGGTGCATGTAAGCAAACGTTGCTTTCTCGATACTGCGGGCTCGGGCCGCATCGCGAAGTCGTAAAGCCGTACTTTCGAAATCGCTTGAGTAGTGCATGTAGATCGGGTCGCGCCGTACTTTCCACGATGCCAGTTCAGTTATCCGCAGCAATTCGTCCGCGCCTTGTTCGATCCTCGCAAAGTCTTCGTAAGCCAGCCCGTCGACCACCTGATGAACTGCCAGCAGCTTCGCATGCATAAACGATTTTCCGGCGTCATCGTCGACATCGAGCGACCGAGTCGCCGGAGGCGGATACTTCTCGGCGGCGGTTGAGTAATGAGCGGTTGAGTAATGAAATGACACGAGGCTGGCCAGAGCCGCTGCCGCACAAAGCGGTTTCCATGAAAGACGTTTGAGCATGAAGTTTCTCCTGAGAACGATCGCTGCCGATTCACTCGCCTTTGCGAGGCAGTTCTGAGGTCGAGCGAGTGACGTGCCGAGCGAGCTATCCAAAGAGGCATCCTGCATCGAATGTCTGTAACAAGGGACTCGCGCGACGATCACATCACTTGAGGCGATCCTGCGATCCTGAACGAAAATCCGTCGCTCCGCCTCATGACTCTGATGATCCACTCAATCGGCAATGTCTCGGCAGTCGACGTTACGGCGATGTTCTGCTGATAGCTGCCGGGCACGGTTCCGAGTCCTGAAGTAATGGCACAGCGGTTGCTTCCTGAGGAAACATCTCTATTTCTCCGGCAGCGAAAGGATCCGCCATGAGACCATCACGACTTGCTATCGCGTCAGCCTGTGGAGTCGCCGCTCTCCTTTGTATGCACCACTTTGTTCTGGTGGACGTCCCGTTGTCTCACGCCAAAGAGCCTCCGCGCGTGCAGACGGATACTGCGGAGTCGAAGGAAAAGCAGAAGCCCGACAGCAAAGTTGTCGAGATTCCGGTCGATGGTTCGGCGCTGCAGAAAAGCATGTTGCCATACATGCACGCGAAAGTTGGTCATTCACAAAGAGTGTTCGAAGGACTCGTCACCAGGGATTTCGAGAAGATTGCACTTGGTGCTGAGGCTCTCATGCTGACTTCACTCAGCACGCCCAAAGTAAGACCGGACAAAAAAAGGAACGACGAAGTCTTCGATCATCTGAAGCTGGAATTCGTTCGACTTTCAGGGCAACTGCAACAGATGGCTGCGGATAAAAATCTTGAAGGCGCTGCC
>JADHNX010000072.1 GCA_016779365.1 Planctomycetaceae bacterium | reverse complement strand
GCCCCGGTAGCGGATAAGATTCCCATCGTCGAACACGCGTCCTGGACCGTTGTCGCGCGAGCGATCCTGACGCTCGGCGAGACGACGACTCGAAACTGATGAACGGGACCGGTTCCTGCCGGACGTGTATTCTGATGGGCGGTTAGTGCCGGCCCTGCCAGGCTGATTCTGGAGATTGTCTGATGCTCGACCTGACCGCGATCAACCGTCGCACATTTTTGTCAACTGGCGGAGTGGGAATCGGAGCTGCGGCTTTGGGGACGCTCATGGGTGACGGCTCGTCCGTCAGTGCAGGTTCCGGTGGCGCTGCAGGGCTGCCCCACTTTGTGGGCAAGGCCAAACGCGTAATCTTCCTCTGCATGGCTGGAGGACCATCGCATCTCGAGACGTTCGATTACAAGCCGAAGCTTGATGAGATGAACGGTCAACCAATGCCCGAATCGTTCACCGCCGGGCAGCCGATCGCTCAGTTGCAGGGAACGGCTTTGAAGGTGCAGGGGCATCTGACGAAGTTTCGAAAATACGGCGAGAGCGGTCAGCTCATCAGCGACTTTCTCCCGTGGCACGGCAAAATGGCCGACGACATCTGCATCATCCGGTCGATGGTTACCGAGCAGATCAACCACGACCCGGCTCACACGTTCATGAATACCGGCACCGGGCTTAACGGTCGACCCTCGATGGGAGCCTGGCTGAACTATGGCCTGGGCAGCGAAGCGGAAGACCTTCCGGGCTTTGTCGTGCTGACGAGTGTCGGCGGCAGGAACCCTCAGCCGATCGCCTCTCGCCAATGGGGAGCCGGGTTTCTGCCGAGCCGCTTCCAGGGAGTTCAGTTCAACTCAAGCGGTGACCCGGTCAACTACGTTCGAAATCCCGCCGGAGTTTCGGCAAGGCAGCAGGGACAACTTGTCGACACGATTCAGCAGCTCGATCGGCACCGCAACGCGAAGCTTGGCGACCCGGAAATTGCCACTCGGATCGCCGCGATGGAGATGGCATTTCGAATGCAGACGTCGGTGCCGGAGCTGGTCGACATGTCCGGCGAGACAAAAGAAACGCTCGACATGTACGGCGCGAAGCCGGGCGATGGTTCGTACGCATCGAACTGCCTGCTCGCTCGGCGGCTGGCCGAGCGAGGCGTGCGGTTCATTCATCTCTATCATCGAGGCTGGGATCATCACGGCGGCCTGGTTCAGTACATGAATACGTGCTGTGGACTGACCGATCGTCCGACCTGGGCGTTACTGACGGACCTCAAACAGCGAGGCATGCTCGAAGACACGCTGATTATCTGGGGCGGTGAGTTTGGTCGTACGCCGATGTTCCAGGGCAAAGGCGGAGCTGGTCGGGACCACCACATCAAAGGCTTCTCGATGTGGATGGCCGGCGGTGGAATCAAAGGCGGCGTTTCTTACGGAGCGACCGACGAACTCGGTTACAACTCGGTCGAGGACGTCGTACATGTTCGAGATTTACACGCCACGATGCTGCATTGCGTCGGGATTGACGCGCACCGATTTTCGGTGAAGCACCAGGGGCTGGACAGTCGTTTGACGGGTGTCGAGCCGGCGCGAGCGATCAAAGAAATTCTGGCCTGACCGTGCCTGACCTCGACACCAGCGAGTTCAACGAAGCGAAACTGAAGGACGTTCTGAAGTCCGACGGAGTGACGCTGAACGCTCAACTGACCAATGTCGAATCACTGCTTTTGATCTTATCGTTAAACAGGATTACTCGTTCCAGACTGCTGCGGACTCTGCCGGGTTTTCTCCCAGAAGTTCTGGTTGGCCAGCACCGCTTTCATAGGCTGTGATCAGCGTACCAGGAACCGTTTGTGGTGTGCCGGAGAAACTGTTCGCTCAGCTCCGTCGCGAAGCAGCTTCTTGAGCTTCGAAAAGACCAGTTCGACGGGGACGTCAGTGGGACGCCAGATCGGGTGGGCAGCGCGGCAGATAACGAACCCGAGTTCCCACTGACTCACGATTCAGAAACATCAAATCGAGTCGCTACTTCGCGAGTCCCACCGCCGTTACCACAAGCCGGCAACACCTCTCGCCGAAATTCCTTCGAGTCAATCACGAGCATCTCTTTACTGATGCTCAAGCAGCCTCGGTGTACTCCCCGTAACGGCTGGCCACCCTAGAGAATCGCCTTCACTTTCGTGAGAAACTCTGCGTTTGTCGGGAACCGCTCCAACGTTCTGGTCAGTGTTTCCATCGCCTCCACAGGGCTGAGCGAAATCAGGCTTCGACGAAGCATGATCACACTATCAAGCGTGTCTTCGGCAAAGAGTTTTTCTTCGTGTCTTGTGCCTGATCGAGTGATGTCAATTGCCGGCCAGATTCGACGGTCAGCCAGGTCTCGACTGAGCACAAGCTCCATGTTGCCTGTCCCTTTGAACTCCTGAAAGATCACGTCATCCATGCGGCCACCCGTTTCGATGAGTGCCGTAGCGACGATCGTGATCGAGCCACCTTCATCGAACTGGCGAGCCGTTCCGAAAAGTTTTTTCGGAATGTCGAGAGCCTTCACATGAAGACCGCCGCTCATCGTGCCCGAGTGGCGACTGCCACCACCACCGCCACCGCCAGCCCATTTATTAAATGCTCGAGCCATGCGCGTGATACTGTCCATAAGGATGAAAACATCCTTGCCGGCTTCAGCCATTCGCTTGGCCCGTTCGATCATGAGCTGGCTCATGCGGACGTGACTTTCGACATCGCGATCCATCGAAGACGCAATGACTTCGCCTTTTACGCAGCGAGTCATCTCGGTGACTTCTTCCGGTCGCTCATCGATCAACAGAACCATCAAATGCATTTCCGGATGGTTCTTACTGACAGCGTCAGCGATGTCCTGCAGAAGCATCGTCTTACCGGTTCGCGGCGGAGCGACCAGCAATGCTCGCTGGCCTTTTCCAACCGGAGTCAGCATATCCATCACACGCATGGTCACAGGCTTGGGACCAGTCTCCAGCCGAATATGAACGTGCGGTGTGATCGGAGTCAGTTCGTCGAAATCTTTGACCTCGGAATACTCTTCGGGGGTCATGCCGTCGATCAGCTCGACTTCTTTGAGCCGCGGTCCCTGGTTGCGAACGCCTGGCCCAACATCCCCTCGAATCATGACGCCTTCACGCAATCGGTATTTTTCGACCAGTGAACTCGGCACGAACGGATCTGATTCCTGGGCGACGTACCCTTTTTCTGCATTCCGAAGAAAACCGTAGCCCTTCGGGTGCATCTCCAGAACGCCATCAATTGTCCCTTCGATGACTTCCGTGCTGGGAGCGACCGACCGAACACGATCACGCCCCCCCTGGCGACTGTCTCGACCATCGCGCCCACCGTCGCGACCGCCCCGACCACGTCGCCGTCGCCCGCCACGTTGGCTCTGGCCGTTGCCAGCGCCGACCTGATGGTTATTGCTGTTGTTGTTAAATCCTCCTTCGCCGCCTCCCTGTGGTCGCCTTCGGCGTCGACGTCGGCGTCGAGGACGACCGTCTTCATCAGAATCCGATGCTGCGCCTTCCTGCTCGCGGTTGTCCTGTCTTTCCTGGCGGTCCTGTTCAGCTCGATCCTGCGATGACTGAACGGGAGTTGCTTCATTACTCGACGAGTCGCGATCGCTCGTCTCGCCATCATTGACGTCCGCAGCGACCGTGCGGCGTGTTCGCCGGCGAGGCTTTGGCTCGGCTGGTTCAGAGTCATCGCCGCTTCCGGCAGCAACGTCGTCCGGTTCCTTCACGGTCGGTTTTGCGGCGGCACTTTTGCGGCGAGCAGCTTTCTTGCGTTTGGGCGGAGCCACATCTTCCGACTCGTCAAAGATGACGTCTCTTACATCGTCATTGTTCGAAGAACCTGCCACTTCATCCTCACTGGTACGAACTCGTCGACGTCGACGGGCGGGTGGTTTAGCTGATGAATCTGAACTCTTAGCGACCATAAAACTCATTCCAGACGGGGCGAATCATGAAGAGGATTCGTTACTTCAATGATAAAAATGAAGTCAATCACGACCTGTTCACAGAGTGCACAACGGTGTTCGACGGGCAGTTACTGAAGGAGCCCGAAACTCAACTCAGCAGGATTTCACAAAACGCGGGCAGCGGATTTAATTCCAACCGATGAAACGTCATGTGGACAGCCTGAAGACTGACAACCGGCTACCAGAAAGCGCCAGCAAAAAGTGCCTTTGGAAACGGAAAGAAGTCCGATCCGAGGTAAAACGCGAGGGGTGAGGTTTAACAATCCACCTCAGCCGAACCGGCCAGAAGCTCAGGCGCATCGGCCACAAGACTAACACCGACCCTTAGTGATTCCCGAAAAGCGGCATTGCGCGCCGCAGACGTTTGAAAATCAGATGACGCGAGAAAGCGTCAAGGTACCACCGGGCGATCGCCGCCCGGAATCCAGAGTATCGTTCTTCAGCAACTCCGCAACTCACAACAGCGGGCGTTGGACCAGAGCAACCTGCATCAGGCCAGGAAGCAGCCAACGTGAAGCCGTCGTTTTGCAAAGCCAGGACTCTACAGCCGCTGCTTCACAGTACTTAAGACCGCGACAGGTGACGCCCTGAACCATGAGTCTGCATCCATCAACCGTTCTTGCATTGAACGACTGAGACAGGCAGTGAGTCAACAGACACACGTATTTTCAGGGCTAAGCCAACCTATGAGTGAATCCGCTCTAAGCCAGAAACGGCGAGATCGAAAGTAGAGACAATCGAGCTGGCACTAAATCCGACGTGGAACCCGAATTCAACTTCCTCAACCGTAAACTACCGGAACTAGAAACCGATACGTGAGGAAGGCAACAGTACTCAAAGGTTGCCGGCATCTTAACCCGAATACCGATTGTGTCAATTCAAGTCCTGGAGCGTCGTTCAGGGTGCCCTGAGCCTGATTAGTGATACTTCATTCCTTTCAATCAGCAGAGTGAAAATCCTGAAACCTTTGTCGATTTGAAGGAATCAACATCCGATCAAATCGGTCCCACAGTCTGAACTCATCAGATGGTCAAGAGCCTATGATCAGCAGGCTGGACTGCTGGAGCCGTCCGTTCCTGCCAGAGCCGGCTTTACCAGTGGCGGCAAGGCATCTTCAAGTACGCCTTTAACCCGAGGCAGCAGCAGCAACGCTTCGACGATCATCCAAACCTGAATTCCAAGAATCGCGACCCCCATCCATAACAGATGTGTCTGGTCTTTGTGATACCAGCCGCTCTCTGAGTTGAACATCTGCCACAGCATTGCCCACGCGGGCATGATCAGCATCATCGTCATCGGAATCGCGATAAACCAGACCGGACGACCGCGTCTCCAGAGATAGAACATCGTCACCATGAACGCCAGACCGGCCAGCAGCTGGTTGGTTGCTCCGAATAACGGCCAGAGAATAAGTCCTCCGGTTCCCGCACTGCCAAGAGGGTGGTCAGCCGGTTGTGTGGCATCGGCGGGGAGCATCGCTACCCAGCCAGCCAGCACCACGGCCAGCAATGTTGCCGCGTACTTATTAGTGAGCGGTTTGATCCGCAGCGTGCCAGCCAGTTCCTGCACAACGTATCGCTGCAGACGAGTCGCGCTGTCGAGAGTTGTGGCTGCAAAACAGGCGACCAGAACGGCGATGACGCTGATTCCCAGCTTCACCGGTATGCCAATTGTCGACAGAAAGTTTGCTCCTCCTTCAATAAAAGCGCCGACCGTCTGGGGCAGCTTGAATTTCTGCCAGCTGCCACGGGCGTTGTAACGAGCCGACCAGGCGGCAGCTCCCGTTACATGCTGGCCATTTTCGAGCTGCTCCACATAGTTGTACCCGCCGCCCGCAGTGGCATCGGCTTCGCGAGTGAACTTGCCCATGCCGACTCCCGCACAACAGGCAAGAATCACCATGACGGCCAACCCACCTTCCAGCAGCATCGATCCGTAAGCGACATACTGGGCGTCAGATTCTTTCTCAATCTGCTTGCTGGTCGTGCCGCTGCTGACGAGACAGTGAAACCCGCTGCACGCTCCGCAGGCAATCGTAATAAAGAGGAACGGCCAGATCGGGGGAGCGTCCGACGGAATTTGCGTCGCAACTGCAGGAGCCGCGTCAAGCTGAGCCTGCCCGGTCGCTCCGGCAACAACCACCCCGATCATCAACAACCCTAACGTCACCACCAGTTGATGGCTGTTGACATAGTCTCGAGGCTGCAACATCACCCAGACCGGCAGAACCGAGGCGACAAAACAGTAAATCAGCAGAATCACGGTCCAGACAGAGACGACATTCGGAAACGCTCCCGTTGCCGGCACGCCAAACAGGGTCTCAATGTTGATCGGAAAGGCGTAGGCTCCCAGCCACACACAAAAGTAGATCACCGCGACGGCAGCCAGAGACGGTCCAAGAATGCCGCCGCCTTTTTTGTAAACCCAGAATCCGATCGCAACTGCCAGCGGCAGAGAAATCCAGGTTGGCAGTACGCTTTCCGGATAAAGCTTAAAGATGGTGGCGATGACCAGCCCAAAGATAGCCAGCACCACGGTCAGCGCCATGAACAGAATCACCAGAAACAGTACTCGTGCCCGCGGGCTGATTAATCGACCGGCAACTTCGCCAACGGTCTGGCCTCGATTTCTTAACGACACGACCAGCGCACCGAAGTCGTGCACCGCGCCAATCAGAATTGAACCGACGAATACCCAGATCAGTGCCGGCAGCCATCCCCAGAACACAGCGATCGCCGGGCCAACGATCGGCCCGGTTCCGGCAATGCTTGTAAAGTGGTGCCCGAAGATCACCTGTCGCTTTGTCGGAACAAAATCGACGTCGTCACGAAGTTCGTGACTGGGCACTTTCGTTTCGTCGTTCAGCTGAAAGACTTTCTGGCTGAGCCACCGACCGTACGTGTGGTAGGCGATCAGGTATCCGACGAATGAGCCCACAGCGATGAATAGTGTCAGCATCGAAACAGCTCCGTAGATTTTCCGACGAAGTGAAGGAACGCGGGACGCCTGCTGCAAAGTTACCCGGATGCAAAGTAACGGCGAGCGAAGTAGTGCAATTGTTTTCTCAGCGACGCTTTGTGCCTGGGCGACCTTGCTTCGGTTGCCAACCAGCCTGGGACAATTTCTAAAGCGTAATCAGTCTGTCGACTTAAACGCCGTTGGTCGAGTCGCCAGTCCGGGTTCCCAGCCCAGGAAGGGTCGTTCAGAATCGGTAGAGGAATCAAACAATGCCGAGGACGATCATCGTAGACCGTCAGCCCCTGAATGATTCTTCTCACTGAATCTGTTGTTCGGTGGCTTCAATCCGGCACGTATCAAACATTACCCAGCCCTCGTCGGCGTCGCAACGAGTCGACTTTAACGCCCGCCTTCTGCCGCTTTCGTTTTTCACGCTGCCTGATTCTGTTTCGAGTCAAGTGGCCGAACGTCAAATGACTTTAGACATTTTGCCTCGAAATCTCTGCACGAGTATCCGTTCTTCCCGTCACAAACGGAACAGCCGACACCCCGTTTTCGCGAGTCGTGCGTTTATCCCGGAAACGCGCCCGGGTTGCGACTCCCTGACAGACGATGACGGAACCACGAATCAAGCACACCCGGTGCGGGAAGGATGTCGGCGTCCCTGGAAGGCTCGCTTTCCTGGCGACGATCCCGAATTGGCAACTGAAAGTTGGCAACGGTCTATTCAACGGCTGGCAACGCGACCGGCACCAATTCTGCGTTGGCCACTGCGACACGGACTGAAGTGGTCACGGAACCTGAATCAATTGACGTCTGGTCGTTAGACGCAGTTCACACACGAGAAGGAGTCTTGCAGATGCTGGTTTTGTCCCGACAACGAGATGAGAGCATCATCATTGGCGACAACATCGTAATTACGATCGTCGACATTCGTGGTGACAAGGTTCGACTGGGTATCGAAGCGCCCAAAGAGGTGCCCGTGCATCGGCAGGAAGTCTACGAAGCGATTCAGCGCGAGCGGACTCAGGCTGAATCGAGCGAGAAAGTCGCCGACGACACTGCTTCGCCGTCAACTTAGTAGCTGAGCGGAAGGATCGCGCGTCGATTGCCCGGCCCACTGATGCCGAGCACGACGCTCCGACCGTTCGGCATGAGAACGGTCGGAGGTCGGCGGAACTCGTCCCGCCCTGGCCAGTTTTTGACAACAGCACGCCCTCAACCTCTCGGTTCGGGGCCATTCTTTGATCCCGCAAATGAGGGATCCCCCCAGACGCACGCGACACATTAAAGTCGCCCGTAGCTTCTCTGGTTTCACGCTGAAACCGCGTCTGGCTGCTCACCAGCTCTCAAGGGTGAGGGAAATCACCGAGACGGCTAAGGAGTCACTCTTAATAGCCCCCGATTTCCGCAGTTACTCCATCTAAACATCCGCACTTCGTGATTTCCTGACCGATAGTGACTGCGATGTCCCGGAGCAATTCGGGAGTTGATTCGGTTATGGAGAAGGGCTTTCGAAACGGCAGACACACAACTCGCTGATCACCAGCGAAATCGCAAACGTCAGTCGATTTGAAACAAGGCAGTGGCAGGAGCCAGACAGATCACTCGGGATGTTCCCAGCGATCGACGCCCCGAACAGGAGATTTCTGTCTGAGCCAGAAGTTCCACTCCGTGGAAGCTGGCGGATTGACTGACACCACAGAAGACACGTTGGAACAACTTTCTCAGACACCAGGGATTCAACTGTCCGAGGCACTTCGAAAGAGCCGCTGATTCAACGCCGTCGAATGACGGAATCAAATCAGCGGTTGCGGGAGAGCCAGGGAACACCAAGGTCACTTTAGGAAAGGCACATTGCCATGACGCGGATTAACACGAACGTTGGCGCGACCCGAGGCCTTCGAAACCTCAACAAAGCAAACAGCAAACTTGACTCAGCGATTCAGCGACTTTCGACAGGTTCGCAGATCAACAGCGGTAAGGATAATCCTTCCGGCTTGATCGGCAGCGAGAAGTTGCGATTTCAGGTCACCACGATCGAGCAGTCGATCAAGAACAGCAACCGAGCCAGCAACGTGATCGCCACTGCCGACGGTGCACTCGGTGAAATCAGCGGACTCCTCAACCAGATTCGTGGTCTGGTTCAGGAAGGTCTCAATAGTGGCGCCTTGTCTGACACAGAAATCGAAGCCAACCAGCTTCAGATTGACACAGCACTTTCCGCCATTAACCGAATCTCGTCGAACACCACGTTCGGTGGCGACAAACTGATCGACGGATCAAAGGGATTCAACACCTCGTTCACAGCAGCAAATGCTGCCAAGATTTCTGACTTCCAGGTCAACGAGGCATTGCTTGGCACCAGCTCTTCAATCTCGGTCGACGCGACTGTGACAAGTGCTGCCGAGAAAGCTGAACTGCGTTACTCAGGCGGCAACATCACCAGTGCCACGACGCTTGAAGTTTCAGGAAACATCGGCAGCCAGGTGCTTCAGTTTGACGCAGGCAGCACTGTTGCCAACGTCCGCGACGCCATCAACAGCGTCAGCGAATCAACCGGCGTCTCGGCCACGATCGGTGACGGCCTGGTCCTGACCAAAGGCGCCACCGCAGGCACGTTCGAACTCAGCACCAACGCGATCAAGAACTCGCTCGACGTTGCAGGTACCGGTAGTGGTAACATCACCTTCACTGACTTGCGAGGTGACGCCGATCAAGGAACTGACGCAACGATCGGCCAAGGCACACTCTCGATCACGCTGACGAATGGCACTAACTCTAACGGTGCATCCTCTGTGTCAGCGATTACTGTCGACTCCAGCGGTAATACGAACATTGAGATCGACCTGGCTGATGACGGTACCAACTCAACTGCAACCTTTGCCGACATTCAAGCAGCTATTGCTGCCAACAGTGCGGCAAGTGCACTGGTTTCAGTAAGCGACAACGCATCCGCTGGTGTCATTGATGCAGCTGCATCTGCAGACCTTGCGGGTGGTGTAGACGGCGAGTCGGTCACTTTCACCGACAACCGAGCAACGTCAACTGCTGGTTCGTTTGCTACACTTGGTGGTTCTCTGTCAATCGAACTGCTCTCAGGCGGTGCGACCTCTGCAACAGCAGCAACTGATGCCAATGGCGATGTAACTGTCAGCGTGACATTGGGGGCAGGGGCGACATTACAGGATGTGGTCGACGCCATTGCAGCCGATCAGACTGCTGGCGGTGCGGCTGAATTCATCACTACCGACGTCGCCAATATTGGCACAGGAACTACCCTGGCGATTGCGGCTGCCGCCACAACCTTCACCGATGGCAACGACGGTTTGAACAACGACGTGTCGTTCACCGATGTTCGGTCCGATCCAAGTGTTGGAACCGCTCGTGTTGAATTTGCTGACCCAGGAGCTGCCGACCAGGCACTGTCGATTACGATTGGTGGTACGGCAAATGATCCGGATATCACCGTCAATCTGGCGACCGATGCTGATGGCAACATTATTTCGACTGCCGCTGACGTTGCAGCCGCTATCAATGCTGACGCGGCTGCCAGTCTGATCGTCAATGCGACAGCCGAAGGGGATGGTTCGGAAACTGTTGCTGACACCGGTGGCCTGGCCAACGGTGTTGTCGACGCCGGCAGCGGTGCTTTGGTTCTGACCAGCAACAACTTCGGCTCACGGCAGTTTGTCGAAGTCGACGTTCTAAGCGGTTCGTTTGCAACCACGCTCAATGACAGCACAACGGCCGCTGGTCGAGATACGGGTGCTGATATTGGTGTCACAATCAATGGCCAGGTTGCCGAGACTGATGGTCTCAAGGCTTCAATCAGAACCGGTTCTCTGGATGCGTCGATCACGTTCGAGACCTCTGCCAATACGGCTGCCAACACGGTAGACTTCACGATCACCGGTGGTGGAGCAACATTCCAGATTGGCGAAGAAGTCTCGACATCAGGACAGATCGGAATTGGCATTGAGTCCGTGAATACCGCTCGTCTTGGCGGCCTGTCTGGAAAGCTCTACGAACTCGGGTCTGGCGGCGGTAAGAGCCTGCTGGATATCGGCGCTGGCCAGTCCGGTGCCGACCTGGTCAGCATCGTTGAAGAAGCTCTGGATCGAGTCTCCACCCTGCGAGGCCGACTGGGAGCTATCCAGAAGAACGTCATCGAAACCAACGTCGCGACGCTGGGAGTGGCTCTGGAAAACATTTCCGAAGCTCGAAGCCAGATCGTCGACACAGACTTCGCGGTCGAAACCGCCAACCTGACCAAGTCTCAGATTCTGAGTCAGGCCGGTATCTCCGTCTTGTCAATCGCGAACCAGCAACCACAGCAGGTTCTTTCACTGCTCGGCTAGTCGTTCCCCGACGAACCACAGGTCGTTACAAGGGAGCCACCTTTCTCCCGCGTGACAATCCACAGTGACCTGATGACGACGCCCCGGAATTCTCCTGGGCGTCGTTTTCTTTTGCGCCACGACCAATTCTCAGCACGACACTGAAACAGCACGTCGTAACTGTGATGCTCAACCTTCAGCCTTAACGAGGGATATCTCGCCACGGCTGATCGCAACTGATCAGCCTCGCTGACGGCCTGTCGAAAAGGGTGTGCTACTGGGTTCTGCCAGTGCGGTTTGCAATCGGAGCTTGCAAGGAAATTCAAACTGGCAGAGCAAGTTACGCATGCACGGCACCAGAATTCGAACAACCAGAAGAATGTCCGCTGCGGATCAGACTTCAGCTTCAGGAACGTCGAGTTTGATATGCAGGTCTCGGAGCTGAATCGCGTCGACTTCGCTGGG
>JADHNX010000071.1 GCA_016779365.1 Planctomycetaceae bacterium | reverse complement strand
AAGGCAAACAGGGCGAGGGACAGCAGACCGCTCAGAACGACAGTCAGAGTTCAAAGTCTGATCCGTCCGGAAATGAGCAACAGAATTCGTCGGGCGGTGAAGAGCAAAAGGACGGACAGCAACGCGGACAACAGAGCGACCAACAGTCGAGCCAACAGACGGCGCAGAACAAAAACTCGAACAACAAACAACAGAATCAATCCGGCGAACCATCAGACAACCAGTCCGGCGACCAGCAGTCGGACGAAAAGAAATCCGACGACCAGCTTGCTCAGAACGACGCCGAGAAATCTCCGGATGAGGCCGCTGAAGAAAACGCTGCGGAAGAAGCGGCAGAGAATGCGGGAGAAGAAGCCGCTGAGTCTGAACAGGCTGAATCGACACCCGAATCCGACAGCAGTTGGATGGACTCGATTGCGGAGAACATGGGCACGCTGTTCAAGTGGCTGATCTATGCGGCGATGATCGCCGGTGTGATTTACCTGGCCATCAGAAACTGGCCGGCGGTTTCTCGTTTTCTGAAGAACCTGTGGGCCGAATTGCTCAGCATGTTCGGTCGTAAACCCGCAACAATGGCCGGCGACGGAGAAGAAGCATTCGATGAACCGGTTGCTCCGCTTCGACCGTTCAGCGATTTCCGAGATCCGTTTCGTTCGGGCAAGGCTTCGCAAACTTCGCCGGGCGAACTCGTTCGCTACACCTTTGAAGCCTTGCAGGCATGGGCGTTTGAAAATAACTGCGGTCGCACTCCGGATCAGACTCCGATGGAATTCGGTCAGCGACTCCAGTCACAGCGTCTGAAGATTTCGAGCGAAGCTCACGAAGTCAGCCTGCTTTACGCGCAGGTCGCCTACGGAGGCCTCCGACCGGATGATTCGAACATGGCCACGCTTCAGAAACTTTGGCGCAAACTGACGTGACAACCACGAACGATCATCAACCGCTGGACTATGTCATTGTCGGGCAAGGTATTGCCGGGACGACGCTTGCCTGGCTGTTGAAGTGGCGAGGTCTTCGCGGCCTGATTATTGACCGTGACGACGGGAAGTCGTCTTCGAAAGTCGCCGCCGGGTTGATGACTCCGGTAACCGGCAAACGACTTGTCCCTTCGTGGCGTCTGGACGAAACCTGGGCGGCGGCAGACGACTTTTACCGGCGCGTCGAGGCGGAAACGTCGTCGCCATTTCTGACGCAGCCGGGGCAGGCTCGGCTGTTCAACACCGAAGAATCAAAAGAAGAATTCGATCGACGAGACTGGTCGGAGCATCCTGTTGAAATTCGGCAGCCACAGAAACTCGTCGATGCAGCGTCGTTTGATGCTCCGTTAGGCGGCTTCGAATTACCGACGGCCCGGCGGCTCGACGTGCCTGCTTATCTTGCCGCTTCGCGAGCGGTCTTCGTCGCGGATGGCACGCTGCGAATTGCGGATCTGAATTCGGCAACCGATCTGGAATTCGGAGACGACACGGTCGTTCTGACGAAGCACAGCCTCCGCACAAAGCGCGTGATCTTTTGCCAGGGAGCACTTGGAGCAACCAACCCGTTGTTCGCCGACGTCGAATTCAAAGCGGCCCGAGGTGAAATTCTGACGCTGAAGATCGACGGTCTGACGGAAACAAGAATCGTGAATCAAGGCGTCTGGCTGGTGCCCTGCGGCGACGGCATCTTCAAGGCTGGTTCAACCTACGACTTTGAAAACCTCACACCGCATGTCACCAATTCGGGCCGAGACGAGATCGTCGAACGTCTCAGGAACTTCCTGAAACTGCCGTTCGAAATCGTCGGCCACGAGGCGGGCGTCCGACCGGTTGTTCTGGAAAGACGACCGATCATCGGAGTTCATCGAACGTTTCCGCAGCTTGCCATCTTCAACGGACTGGGTTCGAAAGGGTCGTTGCTGGCACCTTTCGTGGCCGGGCAACTTGCCAAACACCTGTTTGGCGGAAGCCCGATCGATTCTGAACTCGACTATCAGACACGATTTCAACCACGAATTCCAAAGGCGGAACGACCGCGCGTGCCACGCCTGACGGAACAGGCTCAGACGCTGGTTGGTGACGTCGTCAAATCCGGTGAAACGGCGATCGACGCCACCGCTGGCAACGGACACGACACTTGCTTCCTGGCAAAGGCAGTTGGTTACGCCGGTCGAGTTTTCGCGTTCGACGTCCAGAGCGACGCTCTGCAGCGAACGTCCGCCCGACTGGCCGACATCGGCTACGAAAACGTGACGTTGCTTCAACGCAGTCATGCTGAAATGAAGGATGCGTTGCCGGACGTTGAGCGTGGCTCAGTCGCTGCCGTGATGTTTAACCTCGGATATTTGCCCGGCGGAGATCACTCCGTAACGACCAGAACCGAGTCATCGCTCAGTGCGATTTCGACCGCGTTGAATCTGGTCCGTTCCGGCGGAATCGTCACCGTCCTTGTCTACCCAGGTCACCTCGGCGGCGACGACGAAGCCGACAGCGTCGGGCGACTGATCGAAGATCTGCCGCCTGCCGAATTCGAAACGTCGATCCGTAAATCGGCAACGACCAGCGAAACCGCACCAATGCTCTACGTGATTGTCCGCCTCTGAATTTGGAACTCCTTCACGCAGCGGCACGGGTTATGCAAAACCTGATGGCATGGTCGATTTGGCGTTGAAATGTTGCTTCGACGCAACGTTCAGCCGAAATCAGCCGCGACGCGTGTTGCGATTCTGCAACGTGCTTTACGAAGTGTTCGCCGGGTTTTCCGCGATCACGCTGCTTCCGTGGAGTTTCGCATGTTTCTGAAATCAACCGTCTACGCGATTGTTGGAACACTCTGCCAAGGCGCCTTGTCAGCTCAAGCCGCGGACTGGACCTTCCGCCAATCCTGGTTCAGCGACACGCCGGCGGTGGCGTATCACGACGCCGGACCTGACGCCGCATATTTCGTGTCGCCTCTCCCGCCGCATGCCATGCCGAATTCGCGAAGCGCGTACAGACCAGCGATTCCGCAACGTGGTCCGGGCTTCTCCATCCGCAGCAAAAACCGATGGAACACCTACCGGCTCAATCTCGGCCAAAGTTACGACACAACGATCTACCGCGAGTTCAGCTTCGAAGAGACTCCGTAGCCAACGTCGTTCGTAGGTTGAAAACTCACTACCTCTTCTGGTTAGCGCTCGGTTTCTGCTTTGCCGAGAACATCGAGCCGCGTTGAATCGCAATTCCGCCGAACTTTTCTTTGATGGCGTCAGTGGCTGAGTCGATTTCGCCGTCGCGTTCCGAGTGATCGTCGAACAGAGTTTTCTGCCGCTCGCGATTCTTTGCCAGCGAACTCAGACCGATGCCGATCAGGCGAACGGGCTGTACGGCAAGGTCGACGCGAGTCAGCAGGTGCTCGGAAACCGCGCCCCAGATTTCGCTCGTCGAGTGCGACGGATTCGGCAGCGAGTACGCTCGCGAAATTGTTCGGAAGTCGTTGTACCGAACTTTCAGGTTGATCGTTCTGCCGTACAGCTTGTGCCGACGCAGCCGCCTGGCGACCTGCTCGGTCAGGCTCAGCAGGCACGAACGCAGAACTTCGACATCGGTAACGTCTATCGGAAATGTTGTCTCGTGCGAGATTGACTTCGCTTCGCGGTCCGGGACGACGCTGCGAGTGTCTCGACCATGAGCCAGCTCGTGCAGATGGTTGGCGGTCGAATCTCCAAAACACTGACGTAACGACGCGAGCGGCGTTTTGCGCAGCCGCTCAACGGTCGTAACGCCGATCTTCGCCAGCATCTCTTCCGCGCGTTTGCCGACTCCCCAGATTCGTTTCACCGGAAGCGGGTCCAGAAAATCCTGGATGCAGTCTGCGGGAACCTCGACAAAACCGTTCGGCTTGTCGAAGTCGCTGGCGATCTTCGCGAGAAATTTGTTCGGAGCGACGCCGATCGACGCGACAAGTTGAGTTTCGTCCCGAATGTCGTGTTGAATCTTTCGACCGATCTCGGAAGCGGAGCCGAACAACTTCTCACTGCCTCGTGGGTCGAGGAACGCTTCGTCCAGCGAGAGCGGTTCAACCAGCGGCGTGTACCGATGAAAGATCTCTCGAATCTGCCGCGAGATCGCCGCGTAATGATCCATCCGAACCGGCAGCACGATCGCACGCGGGCAGAATCGCAGAGCCGTGACCATCGGCAGAGCACTGTGCACGCCGTATTTCCGGGCAACGTAATTGGCTGCCGAAACGACTCCCCGACCTTCGCGCGAGCCGCCCACGATCACCGGCTTGCCGACAAGCTCGGGCCGATCGCGTTCTTCAACGGAAGCATAAAACGCGTCCATGTCGACATGGATGATCACGGTGGATGATGCCTTCTTTCAGCAGATCATGTTCAGGATGGCGCCCTTGCGTCGGTCTTATTCTGCTCTGTCAGTTTCACAGGCCGAAGCAGGAATCGCTATGCTCTCTGTTTGTTTTCACGATTTCGAATCAGCAAGGCGGACGAAATGCGAATCTCTTTGTTGCACGCGGTTAGTTGCTGCATCCTGTTTTCCTCTTTTCTGCAGGCGGTTCCCGTCGTTGGTCAACAGCCTGCTTCGCCGCTTGAACGTGAGCTGTTGAGCGTTCCCGCTGCGGAACTCGCCGACGAGGCCGCTCGGTTTGGTGATGCCAAACGCGGAGCCGTCCTTTTTTATCAGCCGCAGATGGCGTGTCGACAGTGCCACTCGGTCGACGGTTCCAGATCACCTCTCGGCCCCGCTCTTTCGGAAAAACGTCCCGACGCGACGGATGCGTTTCTCGTTGAATCCGTGCTGACTCCTTCCAGATCGATCCGCAAAGAATTTCAGACAGCGGTCGTCGTGACTGACGATGGCAAGGTGATCATCGGACTGGTGGTTGAGGAATCGCCCGAGAAAGTCGTGCTGCGAGAAGGGCGGCCACTTGGCAAGTTGATCGAGATTCCTCGATCCGACATCGACGAGTTCAAGTCGATCGATCAGTCGATCATGCCGCCTGGTCAAATGAGTCTGCTGGCGAGTCGTCAACAGTTTCTGGACCTGATTCGTTATCTGATTGAAATTCGGGACGGCGGAGCGTTGCGTGCAAAAGAGCTGGAGCCGCCCGCGTCGCTTTACGCGATCCGCATTCCGGAATACGAAAACGACATTGATCACGCGGCGATGATCGCTGAGCTGGATGATGCGGCGTTCAAACGAGGGCAGGCAATCTACAGCCGGCTCTGCGTGAACTGTCACGGTACGCACGACAAGCCAGGGTCGCTGCCGACGTCGTTGCGGTTTGCGACAGGAAAGTTTCGCAGCGGCTCCGACCCGCACACGATGTATCAGACGCTGACTCGCGGTTTCGGAATGATGATCGCGCAGACGTGGATGGTTCCGCAGCAGAAGTACGACGTCATCCACTACGTGCGCGAAGCGTACCTCAAAGAGCACAACCCATCGCAGCACTTTGCCATTACCGATGAGTACCTGGCCGGATTGCCGAAAGGAAAATCTCGCGGGCCGGAACCCGTACAGAATGAACCGTGGATCACGATGGATTATGGACCGAGCCTCGTGAACACGTACGAAGTCGGCAACGACGCGTCCAACTTCGCCTACAAGGGCATCGCCGTGCGGCTTGATCCGGGACCGGGAGGAGTTTCACGCGGGCGGTCATGGATGATCTTTGACCATGACACAATGCGAGTAGCCGCTGCCTGGACCGGCGATGGCTTTATCGACTGGCAGGGCATCCACATGAACGGCCGCCACGGAATTCACCCGCGGATCAAGGGCGACGTTCAACTGGCGAATCCAACGGGGCCGGGCTGGGCGAATCCGGATTCGGGCTCTTTCGACGATCCACGACTGCGAGGACGCGACGACCGACTCTACGGCCCGCTGCCTCGAAAGTGGGCTCACTACAAAGGACTTTCTCACTACGGGCAGAAGACGATCGTCGATTACACGGTCGGCGAAACGATGGTTCGTGAGATGCCCGGCCTTGCCGCCAACGTCGCGACCGATGCCGGTGCTTCTCCGAGTTTCACCTTCACACGAACGTTCAATATCGGGCCTCGGTCGCATGACATGATCCTGCAGGTCGCGCGCGAAGCTGACGACAGCGACATCCTGGCAACGCTCGATCAGAAAGCCGCTGGCGTGGCGGTCGCGTTTGGGCACTCCGGTGCGAAAGAGTCGCCCGCCGCAAAGACGCAAGCGCCGCTCGCGTTCAATGGGAACTCGTTCGTCGAAATTTCAGACACCAGCGACTTCGACACTTCGAGCAAAGACTTCACGGTCACTGCGAGAATCCGCACGAAGTCCGGAGGTACGATTCTCAGCCGCACGAAGCCTGGCGAAAAATGGATTCCCGACGGGCAGACGCTGTTCGTGAGGAACGGGCAACTGGCCTTTGACATCGGTTGGGTCGGAGCGGTCTCGTCCAGACGGCGAGTGAACGATGGCAAGTGGCACGATGTCGCGATGACGTGGAACTCGCAGACAAAACTGGTGATGCTGTTTATCGATGGAAAACCGGATCAAAGTCGTGAGTTGTCAACACAGAAAGCGGTTGGGGATACGGTCCTGAGGATTGGGTTCACGAATTCGAACTTTCCCGGCCCGCAGTCGTATTTTGACGGCGACCTTCGAGACGTTCGTTTTTATCAGCGACAACTGTCGGGCGTCGAGCTGGCGAGTACGAAATCGCTGCCGACCGACGCGAGTCTCAAAGCAAACTGGAAGCTCACCGCTGCACCGACCGCGCGAAACACCACCGAAGCTCCGAACAACGATCATGTTGCCGACTCAACCGGCAACGGCCACACCGGCACGGTTCATTCGGACGAGTCCGCCGCGAAGGTGGATTCTCAGCTTGCGGCAGGGATTCAGCCGGCGGTTTCCGGTGCTGAATTCAGCCATCGAGACGATGGCTCGTTGCTGCTGAAGATTCCTGCCGGGCAAGAGCCGCTGACCTTTACGTTGTGGTGGCAGCGGACGAAGCCGGAAATGGCTCTCAAGGAAGTTGTCGACGGATTCGTGATTCATCAGCCAGACGCCGACCTCGAAAAACTGACTAACGGCGGACCCGCTCGCTGGCCGGTCAAGCTGACGACGACTCCGATCATTGATTCTGATGATGGTGCCTTCGCCGTGGATGTGCTGACTCATCCGGCGGAGAATCCCTGGCTGGCTCAGACTCGACTGACCGGTTTCGACTTCCTGCCGGACGGCGATCGCGTCGCCGTTTGCGCGTGGGATGGCGACGTCTGGATGGTCAGCGGCCTGTCGCAACTGCCGAATGATCATGCGGAATTATCAGTCGACAATCCTCCAAAATTGACCTGGCAGCGGATCGCGTCCGGTCTGTTTCAACCGCTCGGTCTGAAGTACGTCGATGGAAAGATTTTCGTGACGTGTCGAGATCAGATCACGATCCTGCACGACCGCAACGGCGACGGAGAAACGGACTACTACGAAAACTTCAACAACGATCACCAGGTGACTGACCATTTCCACGAGTTCGCGATGGGCTTGCAGACGGACGCCGATGGCAACTTCTACTATGCAAAGTCCGCTCGGCATGCGTTGACGGCTCTGGTTCCTCATCACGGAACGCTGCTTCGAGTCAGCAAAGACGGCTCGAAGACCGACATAATCGCAGCAGGCTTCCGCGCAGCGAACGGCGTTTGTCTGAACCCGGACGGCTCGTTCATCGTCACCGACCAGGAAGGGCACTGGAACCCGAAAAACCGTATCAACTGGGTCCGCGAAGGCGGCTTCTACGGAAACATGTTCGGGTATCACGATGTGACGGATTCGTCGGATGATGCGATGGAACAGCCGCTTTGCTGGATCACCAACGCGTTCGATCGTTCTCCTGCTGAGCTGTTGTGGTGCGACTCGGATCGGTGGGGACCGTTTAAGGGAATGTTACTCAACCTGTCCTACGGGTACGGAAAAATCTTTGTCGTCCCTCACGAACAGATCGACGGACAAATGCAGGGCGGCATGTGCGAACTGCCGGTGCCGCAGTTTCCAACCGGCCTGATGAGAGGCCGCTTCAGCCCGTATGACGGCCAGCTTTACGCCTGCGGGATGGTCGCCTGGGGCAGTGCTCAGCGCCAGTCCGGCGGCATTTACCGAATTCGGTACACCGGCAAGCCGGCCTACCTGCCGCTCAATCTGAAGGCGGCACCTCGCCGAATTACGATTGCTCTGTCCGACCCGGTCGACGTCAAGTCAGCGACCGACCCGAAGAACTACCGCATCAAAGTCTGGTCACTGAAGCGGTCCGCCAATTACGGATCCAAGCACTACGACGAGCACGAGCTGACCATCGAATCGGCATCCGTTTCCGAAGACGGAAAGACAGTCGAGCTGATTGTTCCGGACGTCGCTCCCACCTGGGGCATGGAAATTCGATACGCGTTGCGAGGCGCTGACGGAGAGTCAGCCTCCGGCGTGATCCACAACACGATTCACAAGCTGGGCGAATAAAGCGCCGGACGGGCACTGCCGACGGTTCGACTCGGCAGTTCAGCAAGGTAGGTGGTGCCCACTCTACGAGTTGTGGTCAACATTGCCCGTTCTCAGTTTCGTCAGTGTTTGCTGCATGTCGTCGGGCAGGGGGGCTTCGAAGGCGATCGGCATTTGCATGATGGGATGGTCGAGCTGGATCGATGCGGCGTGGAGAGCGTGCCGGCGCAGTGGCAGATCCGGGTCGTAGAACGGTGGTCGCGACTCGTCGAGCGAGGTGAAGAATTCTTCGTCGTCCGATTCGTTCTCGTCGTCATCCCCGAGCGTTTCTCGATCAGCAGGCAACTCTCCGTCCGGAAGTTCCAGCGGCGTACCGTCTTTGATGACTCCGAAACGGTCGTAGAATTCGTCGGCCAGCAGCGGGTAGCCGATCTCTGCGAAGTGAATTCGGATCTGGTGGTGTCTTCCGGTCAGCGGCCTGGCTTCGACCAGCGTGTAATCGCGGAAACGTTCGAGAACCTGAAAGCGGGTTCGAGCGGACTTTGCATCAACGGCAATTGGTTTAGCGCAGCTCAGCGTGCAGTTGGGGTTGGGGACGACTCCGATGGGCAAATCGATCAGGCCGGAGTCTTCAGGCAGACAACCTCGCAGAATCGCGATGTAGGTTTTTGAAATCTCGCCCCGAGTGAACTGCTGCGTGAGCTTTCGATGTGGCAGATGATGCTTCGGAACGATCATCACTCCGCTGGTTTGACGATCGATACGGTGTACGATTCCTGGTCGAATCAGACCGGGCAATGGCGTACGTTGGTCGAAGTAAAACTGAATCGCGTTGAGCAGTGTCTTCCCTTCGAACTCGCCGCCGGGGTGAGCGATCTGGCCAGGCGGTTTATTCACGGCGAGCAGCCAGGGATCTTCGTAGATCACTTCCAACGGCAATGGAGCCGGAACGGCGACATGGTCCGGTGGGCTGAACAGTTTGATCCGAATCAGCTCGTTCGGGCGGACGCGGTGTGAAGTTTCGGCCGGAGCATCGTTAACGGTGACGCAGCCGGCTTTGAGCATTCGCTGCAAGCGAAACGGCGAGTAGTTCCTGAGGTGCTTGCCCAGAAACGTGTCGATTCTTTTTCCGCCGAAGAACGGTTCGACGATAAATTCGCAGACCAGAGGGCCGCTGTGACGACCGTTCGATGGTTGGCCGAATGTTGATTCCTGTGCCACTCTCGCCTCAGTTGCTGGCAGTTGAGCGACGACCTATTCGCGACCGATGGTCCAGCGCAGGTACGCCTCGATGAATGAATCGAGGTTCTCGCCGTTGAGCACGTTCATCGGGTTGCCGTACTTGTGGCCGGTCCGAGCATCTTTGACATACTGATCCGGATGCAAAACGTAATGGCGAATCGTTTCTCCGCCAAAACCGATGCGCGACTTCGCTCCGCGTTTGGCAGCATTTTCGGCATCGCGTTTGTCTTTTTCGACCTGGTACAGCCGAGCCGCCAGCATCTTGCGAGCCTGAGCACGATTCTTGTGCTGACTTCGCTGGCTCTGACACTGCACGACTTCACCCGTCGGAAGGTGCGTCAGGCGGATGGCAGAATCCGTTTTGTTGACGTGCTGGCCGCCGGCTCCGCTGGAGCGATAGGTGTCTTCGCGGACGATTTTGTCATCTGTAAAATCAATATCGATTCCGATGGCGTCGTCAATTTCAGGAGTTGCATCGACGGCTGCGAATGATGTCTGTCGTCGACCGGCGGAATCGAACGGGCTGATTCGGATGAGACGGTGAACGCCGATTTCAGCCTTCATGTATCCGTAAACGTAGTCGCCACGAATTGCGATCGTCGCGCTGCGGATGCCAGCTTCTTCACCCGGCGACAGATCCAGCTCCTCGACCTTGAAGCCTTTCAGTTCGGCCCAGCGAGCGTACATTCGAAGCAGCATTTCGGCCCAGTCCGCCGCGTCCGTTCCACCTTCGCCGGCCTGAATCTGGACGTAGGCGCCGCAGGTGTCTTCCGGCTCGCCCATCATCGCTTTAAGTTCGACCTGCTCGAGGTCAACCTGGATGCGTTCGATCTGGCGTTGGATTTCGTCGAGGTTCTCGTCCGAATCGTCCTCTTCGGCGAACTCGATGAGGATTTCCAGCTCCTCTGCGCCTTGCACCAGAGCCTTCAAAGGTTTGATCGACGCGTTGAGGCCACTGAGTTCCGTCGTTGTTTTCTGCGCGGATTCTGAGTCGTCCCAGAATCCCGGTGCGACCATTTTCTCGTTAATTTCGGTCAGACGATTCTGTTGACCTTCCAGGTCGAGCGAGGTCTTGAGATGGGCAATCCGCTCAAGCAGATCTTCACAGCTCTGTTTGAGTTCCGCTTCCATCCTCTGAAACCTCGATGTGCGTTTTCGCGCGAATTAAGTTGCTGATTGACTACGACGGCGCGGATTATAGCCGTGCCGCTCGGGGAGTCACGCGAGCCGAATCGACAGCTCAGTCGCAGGTCAGGCAGAGCCCTGACCGACAGAATCGACCACAATCGGTCAGAACATCTGCCCGACATCGGCAGCGTCGAAGGCGTTGACGAAGTGCTCGATTGACGGAGTTTTCTCACCATCAGGCCAAACGACGGAAACAACATCGAAACGTGTTCGATGCTCAAGCAACCCTTTCTTCTTCAGCCAGTACAGAGCAGCCTTTGTCAGATTCTGCTGCTTTTTCTTCGTGACCGCTTCAGTGGGGTGCCCATGCTCGTTGGACTTGCGAGTCTTGACCTCGACAAAAACGACCGTGTCTCCGTCGAGGCAGATCAGGTCGAGTTCGCCCCATCGGGTTGAAAATTGCCGAGCAAGAATCCGCATCCGTTTCTCGCGGCGCAGAAACTTCCCGGCGGCACGTTCGCCTCGATCTCCAAGCAGCTTTCGAAACATGCCGGACAAGTGAGAAGATCCTTATCGGGTAGGTCAGGCTTTGCCTGACGGAGTCGTGAAAAGGAATTCAACCACGAAAGAAACCAAATACACGAAAAGGTCAATTCTTTGTTTCGTGTTTTTTGTGTCTTTCGTGGTTGTAAATGACGTATTGGTTTCTTCGGTCTGGACTTCGTCAGGAAAAACCTGACCTGCTCAAAGGGAGTGTCAGGTTACCCGACAGATTCTCTACGGCTACCATGATCTTCTCGTTTTTAACTGGCGACCGTCCCGAGCGAGATTCTGTTTCACCGATGAGCCAACGAATTCTTATCGCCTGTTCGGCCGGCGTTTTCCTGAGTGCCGGGCTGGTCTTCCTGATTCAGCCCTTGTTCGCGCGTCTGCTGCTGCC
>JADHNX010000070.1 GCA_016779365.1 Planctomycetaceae bacterium | reverse complement strand
GTTTGGCTCCGGCATGAACAGCGGCGACGGAGGCGGACACTCTCCGAAAGACTTGCCGCTGATCACCGCTGGTGGCCGAGGTCTCGGGCTGAAACAGGGGCAACATCTCGTCTTTGACCAGAACAACCATCCGCCGCTGTCCAATCTTCTGCTGACTTACATTCAGAAGATGGGAATCGAATCGGACAAGTTCTGCGATGCGACGGGGACGTTGAACGGGCTTGTCTAGACTTGATTTCTTTGAGGTCTGGTGGGCACCGCCCACCCTGTTTAATTGATCGGGACGATTCGGATGACTCAGACTCGGCGCGAGATGCTGGGGGCCGTTGGTGCTGCGGGAGTGTTCGCGGCAACCGCTTCGGCGATTGCCCAGGAGCCTCGCGGTTCAGTGTCCGATGGCTTCCGGATTTCGAACAAGCGGATTCGGCAGTCGGTGATGGGCTGGTGTTTCAATCCGATGAATGCGGTCGATCTGGCGAAGCATTGTCGAGAGATCGGCCTTGAGGCGATCGAGGGAATTTCCCCAAAGGACTATTCCGCCGTTCGAGAACTCGGGCTGAAGATTTCTTTGGTCAGCAGCCACGGATTCAAAACCGGACCGTTCAACACGGCGAACCATCCAATGTGCGCCGAGAAGTTGCGGTCGAGCATCGATCTGGCGGTCGAAGTCGGCTGCCAGAGCGTCATTACGTTTACTGGCATGCGCGAAGAAGGAATTTCAGACGAGCAGGGAGCACAGAACTGCGTCGATCTGTGGAAGTCGGTCATCGGCTACGCGGAAAAGAAGGGTGTCAACCTGTGCCTTGAACATCTCAATTCGCGAGACGGTTCGCACCCGATGAAGGGGCATCCCGGATACTTTGGCGATGACGTCGACTTCTGTGTGAAGCTGATCGAGCAGGTCGGGTCGCCGAATATGAAGCTGCTGTTCGACATCTACCACGTTCAGATCATGAATGGCGACGTGATTCGCCGAATCCGCCAGTACAAGGACGTGATTGGCCATTACCACACGGCGGGGAATCCTGGCCGAGGCGAACTCGACGATACTCAGGAAATCAACTACCCGCCGATCATGAAGGCAATTCTGGAGACCGGCTACAAGGGTTTCGTCGCTCAGGAATTTATTCCGACATGGGATAATCCAATTGCCGCCCTTCGCAACGCAGCCAGTGTATGTGACGTCTGAGCACGATCGCTGTGCGGTCGCGCGGAGCGTTGGATGGTCGCCGCTCAAGCGTTTTTCTGAACTGCGAGTTTGTTGCTGACCTGCTCGACACCCGGAATCTGCTTGGCGTATTCCTGAGCCAGTTGCTTGGTGTAGTACGATCCGACTTTGCCTCGGATCAGCAGCATGCCTTCCTTGTATTCGCATTGAACGACGTGAGCGCCGGTCAACATTCTCGGCTGCAGGAACTGCTTCATGCGTTCCTGAATTTCGGTTCCCACTGAAACAGGACAGTCCATTGCCGATGCAGAGGTCATTCGGATCCTCGAATTCTTGTTGGTGGTGATGTTTCAATTATGTTGAGATTCCGAGGTGGCATCTCGGATTGCATAACTGAATTTACGTTCGGGGTCGATGTCGGACTGAGCATCCGAAGATGCGAACAATCGGGGAGCATTACTGCCGCAAAGCCGTGCATGCGACGATCTCTTGCGAGCGGTTGTCTCTTTCCGTGAGACAGGTGCAAGAAGCGGGCCGAACGATAAGAACCCGCGAAAGTTTCCGGAATGGATAAAGACTGGTTTGCGGATGGATTCATGAGAGTTTCACGCTCTCCCGAAAGCTACGCGGGAAATGTTCGGAAGCCAGGCTGACAGGTCTGTTGCTTCTGGAGTCTGAATGGAGAATCATCCGCGCAATGGATTTTCGAGATGCGTGACGGAAGGTTTTGATTTTCCGGCGTCGAATGATGCCAATTTCCGTTCGGAACGCTGTGGGCGCTGAAGGAGAAGCTGCGTTGAACGAACTTGGAAGTAAAGTGCTCACCCTGATCATGGCCGGTGGGAAGGGTTCGCGGCTGGAACCTCTCACGACGGAGCGGGCTAAGCCCGCTGTCCCGTTCGGCGGCATTTATCGAATTATCGATTTTGCCCTGTCGAACTGTATTAACAGTGACTTGCGGCGGATGCTGATTCTGACTCAGTACAAATCCGGCAGTCTCGACCGACACATCAATCAGGGCTGGCGGTTTCTGAATCGGCATCTGAATGAGTTCATCGACATCCTCCCGCCTCAGCAGCGACTCAGCGAAGACTGGTACATGGGCACGGCGGATGCCGTTTATCAGAACATCTACTCGATCGAACAGCACGATGCGGATCACATACTGATTCTCTCGGGTGACCATATCTATACAATGGATTACCGCGAGATGATCCGAAACCATCTGGCAACGGGGGCGGACGCAACCATTGGCTGTCTCCCGGTGAGTCTGGCTGAAGCTCGCGAGTTCGGGGTGATGGCGATCGACGCGGATCGTCGAGTGACGCGATTCGACGAAAAGCCGAATTCTCCAGAAGCGATGCCAGGCGATCCCGGTCGCGCTCTGGCTTCTACGGGAATCTACATTTTCAGGACAGACTTTCTGTTGGAGCAACTCTGCCAGGACGCGACGAACTCACAAAGTTCGCGAGACTTCGGGAAGAACATTATTCCGTCCATCATAAACACGCACAAAGTTCAGGCGTTTCCGTTTGAGGATCCGAAAACTGGCAGAGCGATCTACTGGCGCGATGTCGGCACTCTGGATGCCTACTACGAAGCCAACATGGATCTGATCGCGACGACCCCGGCGCTCGACCTGTATGATTCCAGTTGGCCAATCCGGACTTACTTTCCGCCGCTGCCGCCGCCGAAGTTTGTTTTTCAGACTCCGGCCAGCGACTCTCAGCCAGAACGGAAAGGTCACGCTCTGGACAGCATGGTCAGCGGCGGGTGTGTTGTCTCGGGCGGAACGGTCAACCGTTGCATTCTCTCTCGCGGTACTCGAGTCAATAGTTGGGCGACGGTCGAAGATTCGATCATTCTGCCCGACGTCAGGATCGGTCGGTATTCGAAAGTGCGGCGAGCGATCATCGACCGTGGCGTCGTGATTCCGGAACGGACTGAAATTGGATTCGATCGTGATGCCGATGAAGCTCGCGGTTTTACGGTGACCGAATCCGGCATCACCGTCGTGCCGCAAATGGCATTGTTCGAACAACCGCTGGCCTGAGGGGAGTTCTCGATGATGAGCGGGAAGCGTAAGGTTCGCTAAGAACTGATTCAGCGTCATACAGGCTCGGTATCGCGAATCACTGACGAATCAGGAATAGTCTCGAAACACAAGTAGGTCAGCCTTTCCTGACTGACTTGCTTTTCCAGCAGTCATGCTGGAAAGCCCGGCTTACGAATCGGGAAGTTGTTTCGGGAAGATTCCTTTGTATGAGACTTGAGAGGCGGACAATCGATGAGTGGTATCACACTTGGTGCGCAGATTGATAAATGCGGCGGTGTCGAGGGGACGCGTTTCAGGGTCTGGGCGCCCAACGCGACAGAGGTCTGCGTGCTGACCGATGGGAACGGCTGGCAGCACGGTCAGGACTGGCTGAATTCGAGCGACTCTGGTGTCTGGGAAGGATTCATTCCGGGGGCGTCTCACGGAACGGCCTACAAATTCAGTATTCGGACACGCGACGGCCAACTCCTCGACAAGTCGGATCCGTTTGCCTTTTACACCGAAACGCCGCCTAAGACGGCATCCATCGTTTTCGACCTTGGGCGATACGACTGGACGGACTCAGGCTGGCTGACCGAGCGAGCCAGCTCGAACTGGCTCGAACAACCGGTTTCGATTTACGAAGTTCACCTGGGATCGTGGAAACGTCCGTGGGATGAGCGGCGTTATCACAACTACCGCGAACTGGCCGACCACCTGGTCTCTTATGTGAAAGAACTCGGCTACACACACATTGAACTGATGCCGGTTTCCGAGTTCCCCTTTGATGGCTCGTGGGGTTATCAGGTCACAAACTACATGGCTCCAACGAGCCGATTCGGGACGCCGGACGATTTCCGATTCTTCATCGACAAGTGCCACGAGGCGGGCATTGGGGTGATCGTCGATTGGGTGCCGGCTCATTTTCCGTCAGACGCGCACGGTCTGGCTCGCTTCGACGGAACGGCTTTGTACGAGCACGAAGATCCTCGCAAGGGGTATCACCCGGACTGGCAGACGTACATCTTCAACTACGGACGCAGTGAGGTTCGAGACTTCCTGACAACGTCTGCGAAATTCTGGATCGAGAATTATCACATTGATGGTCTGAGGGTCGACGCGGTCGCATCGATGCTTTACCTCGACTACTCGCGCGAGGATGGCGAGTGGATTCCCAACCAGTATGGAGGCCGCGAGAACCTGGAAGCGGTCAGTTTTCTTCAGAGTCTGAACTCGCAACTGCACGGAGATTTTCCGGGCATCCTGATGATTGCCGAAGAGTCAACTTCGTGGGGCGGCGTGTCACGGCCTGTTTACACCGGCGGCCTTGGCTTCACGATGAAGTGGGACATGGGCTGGATGCACGACTCGCTGAGTTACATCAGTCGGGATCCGATTTACCGCAAATACCATCAGCACGAGTTGTCATTTCGGTCGATCTACGCGTTCTCAGAAAACTTCGTGCTGCCACTTTCTCACGACGAAGTCGTCCACGGAAAAGGTTCGCTGCTTGAAAAAATGCCCGGTGACGACTGGCAGAAATTTGCAAACCTGCGGCTGCTTTACGGCTATCAGTACACGACTCCGGGAAAGAAGCTGCTGTTCATGGGTTCGGAGTTCGGGCAGCGGGCCGAGTGGAACCACGACGAACAACTCGACTGGGAACTGCTGAAAGAACCTTCGCACGACAGCCTGCGAAGATACGTTGGCGACCTGAACCGACTTTACCGCGACTATCCGGCTCTCTATGAGCTCGACTGTTCGCCTGACGGGTTCTCGTGGATCGACGCGGACGATGCCGATCACAGCATTTACTCGTTCTGCCGCTTCGCTCGAAATGGCGAAACGATTCTGGTCATTCTGAATTTCACTCCGGAGCCGCAGTACGATTACCGGGTCGGAGTGCCTCACGCTGGTAAGTTTGTTGAGTTACTCAACAGCGATGCCGCGATCTACGGTGGTGGGAACATCGGAAATCTCGGAGAGATCGCGGTGACTGCGAAGTCGCAGCACGGGCGACCACACAGTATCGAAGTCAATGTGCCGCCGTTGGGAATGCTGGTGCTCAAACACTTCGATGCGGCACCTGCTGTTCAGGGGTCGGCGAAAGACAAGGTCACCGACAAAGGCCGTTGATCGCACATGGGGGCTGGATAACCTGCGACCACGAGCAGTTGCATTTCTTAGTTGCTGGTTCGATTGAGGCTGCCGATGATGGTTGAAATTTCTGACAATCTGGCACGGGCTTCGACCTATCAATTGCTCGCGAGATTGTGGGTTCAGGAGCCAGGCAATCTGCTTGAACCGCTTGCCACAGAGCCGCTGGCTTCCGCGTGGCAACAGCTCGTCGGAAACATTCCGGATCATGCTTCGGAAGAGGTTCGAGTGTCGCTTGACGAAGATTTCTGCCGTCTGTTTATCGGGCCGAAGGATCACCTGCCTCCGATTCAGTCGGTGTGGGAAAGCGGCGAACTCGATACCGGCGTGACGACAAGTATTCGCGAATTCGACATGATCATCGGCTTTGAACTGCCGTGGTCGTTCGGCGTGGTTGATGATCATCTCGGCAATGAACTGTGGGCGATGGGGCAGATTCTTCGAAAAACGGACGGGCTGTCGTCAGATCAATTGGACATTGCCGAAGATCTCGCAGGAGCATTTTTCACGGGCCACCTGTTCTGGGGAGAGCCATTGTTCGAAGCGGTCGTCAGTCGCGAGGGTGGGCGGTTTTACGGAACAGTGGCGAGAATTACTCAACAGTTCCTGAACGACGAAGCCGTGCGGCTCGGGATTGTTGCGGATCAGAAACAGGCTAGAGCAGGGATCGATCGATGAGCGATGATTCTATCGACACGACTTCGCGACGAGAGTTTCTCGGAAAGTCAACGGCTGCGGTGGCCGGCGGCCTGGCGGCGAGGAATGCTGCCTCAGCAGAAGCCGCTGCGCCGCTGCTCGAAGATGGATCGAAGTTTCAGCCGGAAGCGTTCTGGAAAGATCGCATGACCGCGCCGGACGATGGCAAGATGCTGGGCTGGCTGGTGGACACTCGCCGGTGCTTTGGTTGTCACGCGTGCGAGGTCAGTTGCAAGTCCGAGAACGATGTACCGCTCGGCAGGTTTATCCGACAGACGATCTACAAGGATGTCGGTGAGTATCCGAAAGTTGCTCGTGTCTTTCTGCCGATGGCCTGTCAGCATTGCGAGGATGCGCCGTGCATCAAGGCATGTCCGTGTGGGGCGCTGCTTAAAGAAGTCGGCGGAACCGTCGCCGTAAATTACAACGTCTGCTCGGGACACGGAACGTGCGCCGAAGTCTGTCCTTACGGTGCGATCTATCTCGATCCTGTCGCAAAACAGGCGGTGAAATGCCACAACTGTTACCACCGGCTGGAGCACGATATGGAGCCGGCCTGTGTGCCGACATGCCCTTCGGATGCTCTTTACTTTGGTGACCTGAACGATCCTGAATCGAAGATCAGCGTCGCAAAGGCTGAACTGGAAGCGGGCGAAGGATTGACTCAACTGCGACCGGAAAAAGGCACGAAGCCGCGAACATGGTTTGCCGGTAAGGCGGCGGTCGAGGTTGAAGAACGAGTGCCGCGCGAAGGCCAGTCGTTCAGCCCGGACGCGTACAACATTTACAACTGGAAAGAGCAGATTGATTCGGCGGAAGGTGGATGACTGCGAGACTTTGAACTCAGTGGGAAGCCGGTCTGGCGTTCCCTGGCCACGTCAAGCTTACTTTTCAGCAACCACCGGACAGATAGATGGCTCGACAGTCTTTTCAGACACCGAACGATATTACCGGTCAGGAACCTGGCGATCTGACTCAAACGCAGTTAGCAGCCGAGACGTCCACCAGTGGGACTCGTCGGCAGTTTATGCAGCTCGGGGCCGCCGCTCTGACAGCAGTCGGAGTTTTCGGATGCCGTAAGGGAGAAAAAGCGAAGCCCAACAGTTCGGCACCGGCTGTTGCTGACGCCGACGGTGCAGTGACGTCTCTGCCGGACCAGCCGTCGCCGCTTGACCTGGAACGCTGGCAGAAGATTCGCGGGCTGCCGTACGAAGAAGGCGGCGTCCACATGCCGGGAGTCTGCAAACTTCCTGGTCCCAATGCCAGGCGAAACTGGCCGGACCGCAACAAGTACAAAGACGTCGAAAAAGTTCCAGGCATGTGCCAGCTCTGCAGCACCGTCTGCGGCATCATCGGGTACGTGAAGGACGGACGGATCATCAAGGTCGAAGGCAATCCCAACGACCCGAACAGTCGCGGTCATCTTTGTGCTCGCGGCCAGGCGGCGCTCAATCATCAGTACCACCCCGAGCGTTTGCTTTACCCATTGAAGCGAGTTGGTGAACGAGGCGAGGGGCGCTGGAAACGCATTTCCTGGGACGAAGCCCTCGACGAAATCGCCGAAAAGCTCAAGGCAATTCGAGACAGCGGACACCCGGAAGAGTTTGCTTTCCACCAGGGGCGGCAGCGGAGCAAAGATGCGATCGCCAGGTTTCTCGACGCGTTCGGGACCAGCACGCAGCTCAGTCATCGAGCGCTTTGTTCCGGAAACCGCCGGGCTGCGAATCTGACATTCCTGTGGGAAAGCGACTGGGATCTCAACGACGTCGAGAATTCAAAGTACATTCTGAACTTCGGCTCGAACGCTTTCGAGGCTCACCAGGGACACGTTTCGTTCGCTACTCGGATCCAGAATGGTCGCTTCAACAACGGAGCAAAGCTCGTCACATTCGACGTTCGGCTATCGAACACCGGTGGCAGCAGTGATGAATGGTTCGCTCCGTTTCCCGGCACGGACGGCGCGGTGGCACTCGGTATCGGCCATGTGATTCTGACCGAGAATCTGCACGACGAAGAGTTCATCACGAAATGGACCAACGTGTCGATCGACGAGTTGCGCGAGCACTACAAAGAGTACACACCCGAGTGGGCAGAGCAGGTGAGTGGCGTCCCGGCGGCAGACATTTCCCGGATCGCTCGCGAGTTTGCCGCTGCCGCTCCGGCCTGCACCACGATGTGCAACCGCGGCAGCTCGGCTCACCTCAACGGTTACTACAACGACCGCGCCATTCAATTGCTCAATGCGCTGGTGGGGTCAGTCGGTAAAAAAGGAGGCTGGTGCTGGAGTCCGTGGAGCGGCGTCGATCCTGACATGAAGACTCCGACGATGCCGGCCAGGGCGAAGACTCACAGTGTGCTCGAAGATCCGCCGGAGTACCCGCTCGCTAATGTCTGGCGGCGGATGCGCGTTGGCGAGATTATTTACCTCTACCTTCTGCAGGGCAGAGCGAAGCTCAAGGCGTACATGACGTACAACCTGGACAGCCCGCTGACCTGGCCGGAAGAAAGTCTTACGCAGGACGTTCTCTGTAACGAAGACCTCATCAACTTTCACGTCTGCATCAACTGCTTCTACAACGAAACCGCCCACTTCGCCGACATCGTGCTGCCGTGGACGACGTATCTGGAGCGTTGGGACCTGGACGCTCGCGGCGCTTACAACCTGCGTCCGTACGTCGGGCTTCGAACCCCAATGGTTGAACCGCTCGGAGAGGCTCGGGACATTCGCGATTTCTTCCCGGACCTGGCGAAGAGAATCGGTGGCGGAATGGAAGCTGCCTACGATTATGGAACGACCGAAGACTATATGCGGGAGTGGGCGAAGAACGTTCCCGAGAATCCCGAGACAGGCAAAGCGGGGCTTGATCGACTGTTGGAAGAAGGCGTCTGGGAAAACACGGATCGCAAGCCGTTTTACGAACCGTACAACTTTGCGATTTCCGATGAAGACATGCAGGGAGCGGCGGTCGAAGAAACGACGGGCGTGATTCTGAAAGATGGAAAGGGCATTGGAATTGTCCGCGACGGGAAGGCTGTTCGAGGATTCCTGACTCCAAGCCGTCTGTTCGAAATCCGCAGCCTGTTTGTGCAGAAGATCGGTCGCAACGAGGACTGTTCCGACCTGATCGCTCGCAGCGGGGCCAAGGCTTCAAGCCGCCCGGCCAGCCACGCGGGGCACGATGTCGAAATTGAGCAACTGCCAGTGTGGCTGCCGCTGCCCGAGCATCAGAATCTGGCCGACGACGAACTCATCATGACCAGCTTCAAGTGGAACGTTCACAACCACGGTCGAACGATGCATCTGAAGTGGCTGGCCGAAATCGTTCACAGCAATCCGGCGTGGATGAACCCGGCGACGGCGAAGAAATTCGGCCTGAAAGATGGCGACTGGATCGAGCTGACGTCTTACTTCTCAAAGATGCTCGACGACTCCGCACCGCATTTGCATCACGGAGAACGCGACGAAAACGGCAGGACAATCGCTGGAACAATGCGAGTACCGATTGTGACGATGCCGGGGATCCACCCGAACGCTATCGCGATGAGCAATTCCTGCGGCCACACTCAGTACACGAACGTGGCTCAGGCGAAGAAAAGCAGGCCCGATGGTGACAAAGTCGCGGGCATGGACACTGCTTCGTATCGCGACGCCGACTGGGAACGCAACATGTGGTGGCAGGACGGTTCCGGCGGCGAGAACTCGAAATGGCAACGCAACACCGGCAACGGCTGGAATCAGAACGCGATTCTGCCGATCGCCCCTGACCCTGTCACCGGGCAGCAGGCGTTTCATTCAACGGTGGTTAAAGTGGCGCGACTAAGCTGAGTTGCAGTCACAAGCTAGGATTTGCCTGACGAAACGCTGTCTACTGACTCGTTGCCGAACGACTTTGAAAGACTCCGTCAGGCTGGACCTTGAACTACAGGAAGAAGCGGATGAAACCCTCGACGATACTCCAGTTGGCTGCTGTCTTCCTGATTTGTCAGATCGGCCTTTGCCGGTCGTCGGCGGTGCTGGCTGCTGACAAGCGACCGAACATCATTTTCCTGATGGCCGACGATCAGGCCACGTATTCGATGGGTTGTTACGGAACTCCGAAGGCGAAGACACCGAATCTCGATCAGCTCGCCCTGGACGGAATCGTCTTTGACCATCACTACGACACGACGGCGATCTGCATGGCGAGTCGCGCCAGCGTGATGACCGGGCTCTACGAATACCGGACGGGCTGCAATTTCGAGCACGGCCCGATGATGCAGAGCATCTGGCAGAATTCGTACCCGATGCTGCTTCGAAACGCCGGTTACACAACGGCCTTCGCCGGCAAGTTCGGATTCGAAGTCAAAGACTCGCCTGACGCGAAAGGCAAAGGTGAGTTGCCCGAGGAAGACTTCGATCGGTGGGGCGGCGGTCCAGGGCAGACTTCGTATGAAACGAAGAAGAACCGGTCGATGGCGAAGTACGCAAAAGAGTATCCGCATTCGACATTGTCTTACGGGGCTTTTGGTCGTGATTTTGTGCAGGACGCCTCGAAGGGCGACAAGCCGTTCTGTCTGTCGATCAGCTTTAAGGCTCCGCATCATCCGGTGACGCCGGACCCGAAATTTGCCCACGTTTACGCCGGAGAAACGTTCACAAAGCCGGTGAATTACGGTCGTGAGAACGGCGAGCACTTTTCGATACAAAGCCGACAGGGACGTCAGTACGAACGGTTCGTCAGTTGGAATTACGCCGACAGGTATGACGAAGTCATGGCGAAGTATTATCAGCAGATTTACGCAATCGACGTTGCCGTAGGCATGATTCGGGAAGCACTGTCGGAAGCCGGAACGGCTGACAATACGGTGATCATCTACACGTCGGACAACGGGTTCATGTGCGGTTCGCACGGCTACGGCTCAAAGGTTTTGCCGTATGAGGAGTCGTCAAGAGTTCCGCTGATCGTGTACGACCCGAGGCACTCCAACAGTGGGAAGAAGCTTCGTTGTGACGCGTTGACCGGGAACGTCGACTTTGCACCGACGATTCTCGACATGGCCGGTGTCGAGATTCCAGCAGGACTCGATGGGCAAAGCCTTGTCCCACTTTACGACGACCCAACAGCAGCGATTCATGACTCGCTGCCGCTGATCAATGTGTGGGGGCCAAAAGAGGTCCGCAGTCTGGGAGTCGTAACGAAAGACTGGAAGTACATCTTCTGGAGTTACGCCGAGGGAGAACTTCAGCCAACAGAAGAACTGTACGACCTGAAGAACGACCGGCTTGAGTTGAAGAATCTGGCTGCCGACGCGAGCCACGCTGCTTCACTCGGGAAATTACAGCAGCTGTACGATCGGCACGTCGCCGCGTGGAAGGTGCTGGCGGTGCCGTACAACGATTACCAGAGGTACGCGACAATTTTCGACCGGACGATTCCGTGGGTCGGCAAGGCCGGACTGATCAACGCAAAATGAATCTGTCACAACTCGCCGATGGTGACCTTCCTGTCCCTGCCAGCGTCGTCCGTCTCTGGCTATTTACCGGCCAGCAACCAGTCCAGGCCATCGTTCTTTGAAGGGGCGATCGCGTCCAGCCCTTTTTCACGAGGCAGGATGTTCAGCAGCGCGCTGGCAATCTTCAAGTCTTCTTGAGTTGTGATTTTGATGTTCATCAGAGAGCCCTTCACGACATGCACTGCGTGACCGAGCCGTTCGACCAGCGAAGCCTCGTCCGTGGCTTCGAAGTCGCCTCGCTGTGCATAGGCCTCCAGAATGAGTTCACGCCTGAAAACCTGTGGCGTCTGAGCTGCGAAAAGCTTCTCTCGCGGAACCGTTTCAACGATGGAGTCACCGGTGATG
>JADHNX010000069.1 GCA_016779365.1 Planctomycetaceae bacterium | reverse complement strand
CGACTGATTCGGACTGATCGTCACGCTGCTGCGTTCAAACGCGCGTTCACGCGGAGTCTGCTGATACTGACTCGGCTGAACGAACTGTGGACGCTGAGCGAACGAACTCGCGGGACGTTGTGAGGATTGGGGATTGTCCTGAAGGCTGGCCTTGCCGACCGACTCACTGACTGGAGCCTGCTCAGGAGCTTCAATCTGCAAACGGGAATACTCGGGTCGGGCGGAAGGCAGATTGAGAACCACCAGGTACTTGCCCTTTTCGAGGATTCGGAAGTCCTGCTTCTCGAGTTCGTCGTTCAGGATTCGAACCGCCTCGGACCGTGAGTAATTCCGGAAGTCCTGTCGCGAATAACGTCCGCGAGGAATTTTGTCCGCAACCAGGACGGCGCCGGTGGCTTCGGCCACTTGCTGCAGAACCTGTTCCCAGGTCTTCGAATAGAAGTTGAGTTTTGTCGTCCCTTCTTCGGCCTTGCTGGCCTCAGGCTGGGTCTCAGACTTCTGCGAAGGGGTCCGACTGAGTCGGCTGGAACTGAACTTGCTTTGCGCACACGCCTGTTCGGCAGGCTGCAATGAAAGTCCCAAAGCGACAGTCGCAAGCGACAGTCCCCAGGACTTTTTCCGGAACATGACCGACGAAGCTAATCGTGAACGTCTCATTCTTCTCAGGCCTCCCTGCCCGACAACGCCCGGAAAGACCGGGACTTTTCCAGGGGCGCTCCCCATCGGAAGAAGCTCGTCGAGCGTTTCCAATGAGAGAGGTTGTGACTCTGGTCACTGGCGGCAGCCACCCAGCGACCCCTGTAATCAGCGATGCTCGAAAAGTTCGACTTGAACGAATTTTTCGTCCGCGTCAGAGATTCTTCGAGTTGCCCGCATCCTCGTTGGATGCAGCCAATTCACCGCGCACCACCTGCGAAGGTGGAACTTTCGGAAGTATCGGCACAGTCCGGATATCTCTTGCAGTAAATGAATCACGGACGCCACTTCGCTCCGGATTGGCAAAGTTTGCGGGAGGGCGTTTGCCTCAATCGTTTTTCGACCTAGGTTCGATTGGAATTTACTCAAGCTGCGATACGGCATCGCAGCGGTCTCCTCCCCATCGGAGAGCTGAAATGCACGAACGAACGAAAGCCCAACGTGTCCAATCGATTCATTGCCTGATTCTCGGGCTGAGCATGTTTCTCGTGGGCCTTTATTTTGGCACCGCGATGCCGCCGGGAGTCGACCTGATCGTGCTTCAGACTGGTCTGATCGGATTCCTTGGTTTTCTGGGTCTGACTCAGATTCAAGTCGCGACCGAGCCGAAGCGGGAAATTCAGGTCGAGTCAACCATCGCTCGGTCCAGGCAGGTCGAGCGTCGTCTGGAGCGTCACGTGGCTCCGCGACAGATCCAGCGATTCGATCATGGCAAACAGGCAGGGCGTCCGGTTTCGGTAAGGAAGAGCAGTCGTACGGCGGGTGCTGTCTCCGCAGTTGCTGAGTCGGAGCGAGGTTCAATTCTGGACTGAAAAACGGCAGACATCTGGATTCTCATGCGGGCAGCGGCTTAGAGTGATATCTTCTCAGCAGCTGCCTTCGCTTGTTTTCGGAGTTCTGAACATGACAACCTGCTCATCGCGATTCATCCTGTTGCCGCTCGGCCTGCGACAAACCATCGCTCTTGCGATCGCTGTCGCCGTAACGGGGTTGTTCACGACGAATGCCCACGCCCAGACAAACGCCGCTTCTGGTGGCAATCAGGCGACTGCCACAAACGCTGCCGCTGGCGAAGCAGGCAGCACGTTGACCAGTCAGAACGTGTTTTCTTCCACGTCTGATACGGTCGGAGAAATCGGCAACAACGACGGTCGGTTTACAACCAGCCGACTGGGCACTCAGCCGACCGCCGGCGGGAACACGAACGCGACGCAGCAGAACCTTCTAAACAATGCTCGAAATCTGCAGCGATTGAACCAGCAGTTTGGTCGAGCGAACCAGAATCGAAACACGGGTAACAATCAGGGAACGCGCACAATTCGACCATCGCTTCGGCTGGGGTTCACTCCGAAACCGAGACCGACAGAAGACCTTCGAAAGTCACTCGATAAACAGTTAACCGCATTGAGTTCTCGATTGCCGCAGCTCACTGACGGTCGTTCCGAATTCGCATCCGTCAAATTTGATCTGGCCAGGTCTGGTGTCGTCGTCATTTCTGGAACCGTGCCGGACGATGATGCCGCACGGCTGCTCGGCCACATCCTTCGGATGGAACCCGGCGTTTATTCCGTACAGAACAATCTGACAATCGCTTCCGCGAAGTAGCACCGTCCACAGTCGAGACAGGCTCTGTGGCACAACAATTTGCCAAACAAATCAAGACGGTCATCCGCCACAGGCGGCTGGCCGTTTTCTTTTGCGCCCCACTGAGCTACCGTCTTCATCCGCTGATTGAGCGGCGAAACGAACCCCGGAAACGTTCGCCTTGAGGAACGTTCAGGCCATAAAAATGTTGGAGAATTGTTGTGGAGTTTCAGTCTGATGACCTGCTGCTCGTGACCGGAGCGACTGGCCTGGTCGGTAGCCATGTTGTGCAACGAGCCCGCGAGATGGGAATTCGCACGCGAGCACTTGTCCGAGAATCCAGCGACAAGCAACTGCTCAACGAGTGGCGGGTTGACCTGGCTTACGGAGACCTGTCCGACCACGACTCACACGCCAAGGCGATGGAAGGTGTCACCGCCCTCGTTCACTGTGCCGCCAAAGTCGGCGACTGGGGCCCCATCGACGGGTATCGCCGAGTGAATCTCCTCGGAACCGATAGCCTGCTCAAGGCCGCGAAATCCAACGGCACATTGAAACGTGTCGTCCACATTTCGTCGCTGGGCGTTTACGAAGCTCGCGACCATCATGGCACCGACGAGACCGCACCGATCAGCCTCTCAGGTATCGACGGTTACACCGTCACGAAGGCCGAGTCTGAGCAGCTTGTCCGGGACCTGATCGACAAGGATGGTCTGCCTGGAACCATCCTTCGACCTGGATTCATCTACGGCCCGCGAGACCGCACCGTCCTGCCGAGAATTCTCGAAAAGCTTCGCAGCCAGCAGTTCAAGTTTCTGGGTTCCGGCCAGACGCTGCTCAATAACACCTACGTCGGAAATCTGGTCGACGCCGTGTTTCTGGCCCTCGCTCAGGACGACAAGATTGGCGAGGTCTACAACATCACCGACGGAGCGCTGGTCACCAAGCGGCATTTCATCGCAACGATCGCAAATCTTGCCGGGTATCCCGTACCGACAAAGAGCGTGCCGCTGGGCGTGGCCAAAGTTCTGGCCAAACTGATGGAGAGTACCTGGCGGCTGCTCGACAAAGAGGATGCACCGCTGCTGAATAATGCCCGCATCAAATTCCTGGGGCTGAACCTCGACTTCAGTATCGAGAAAGCGAAACGCGAACTCGGCTACGAACCCAAAGTCGACTACGACACGGGCATGATGGCCGCCATCGGCTGGTGCCGCGACGCCGGACTGCTGACCAGCCAGGAATAGTGCGAGCAAGGTTTCCTTTTTGAATCGCAAAGACCAGCAGAGCAAGTAACGCCGAGGTCGCAGTGAAGTATTTTCTCACCGATCTCAGCGTCTTCTATCCTCGGCGACCTCTGCGATTAAAAATTTTGAAGCTGTAAAGTCGCAGAATTTAAGGCAACTCATGTTACGAGTCGTCACCTTTCACAATGACGATGGTGACGTCGTCATGCTGAAACTGAGGGCTTGCAAACTCCGTGCAGGCCTTGCGCAGATAATTCGCGATGATGCGTGATGGCAGGTTCCTGTTTTCTTTGACCACGTTCAGCATTCGGTCCGTGCCAAACTGTTCGCCGGAATCCGACGTCATCTTCTGCACACCGTCCGAAGCCAGCAGCAGGATTTCTCCGTTTCGAAGTTTGCAGGGCTCGCCTTCGGGAATGACCGTTTCGTCTCGCAGACCCAGCGGCATCCCCGTGCTGTGCAGAATGTCGACGTCGCCTTCGCGGTTAATGAGAAACGCCTGCTGTCCCGCGCTGGCATATCGCAGCGTTCTGGTGCGGTCATCAATCTGACAGAGCATCAGCGTCACGATGAATTCTTCGTCGCCAATGTCTTCTGTGATGAACGTGTTGACGCGACTGAGGACGTCGGAAATGTCGGTGGTCTGCAAAGCCAGAACCCGCAGGTAAGCGCGCAGCGAGGCCATGAACATCACCGGTGCGAGGCCCCGACCAGAACATTCTCCGATCGAGATGCAAAGCAGATCGTCAGCCATTGGCAGGTAGTCGTAGTAATCCCCGCCGGTCGATTCTGCGTAAATGGAAAGCCCCGCGATATCGAAGCCTTCAATGAGCGGCGACCCTGGCGGCATCAGGTCTTTCTGCACTCGCGCCGCCAGTTCCCGTTCGTCATCGGTCGACACATCCAGGCCCGACGTCACCAGTCGCGGCCGCCCAGGATATGTGACGGCTGGTGATGCATCTGCCGTCTGGCTCGACGGGGTTTGAGGTTGTTGTGCAGGCGGCTCATTCACGGTGACAGCGGCTTCATTCGCTTCCCGACTGTCAGTGACAACGGCTGTTGATGCCCTGGCTGAATCCAGCAGTTCTTTCGTCGTCCGAAGTTCCTGCTCAAGGGCGTCTATTCTGCGAAACAACTGAACCTGCTCAATCACTCCGGAGATTGCCAGATTGATCGTCGTTACGTTGACGCTGGCTCGGAGCAACGTCACGACAAACTGACCGCCATCTGCCGACGCGTGTTGCCCGTCGTGAAAAATGATGAGCGGGATTCTCTGCCGACGTAATGCATCTTCGAGGGCTGCCCGTTCTGCCACAAAGTCCGGCAGCGAGACGTCGGCAATCACGCAGTCCGGGTATTCGGCACCGGCGGCCTGACGTGTCTCAGCCGTGGTTTCAGCTCTGGTCACGATCGCGTCGGGAAACGATTGCCGAAGCATCCATGAAACAGCAACGCGAGTATCGGCATGACTGCTGGCGATCAGAACTTTGAGGGCAGGTGTCCGGTTCATGGTGCGACTCTGAAATCTGCCAATGGGCGGTTCGACCCGGTTCGTCCAGTTTTAAACAGGTGATCGTTCATGCCGCCAACATCAGGAATATGTATCACTTCTGGCCGGCATATCGGCGCTTACCGACACCGGGACACGATTGAAATCGGACGTTTCCCCGGCACTCATCCAGGCAGAAATGCGTTGAAGCATGAATCGTACGACTCATTCAGAACCGTGACTCCGATAACGAAAATACGGCCCTTCAAATCCCGGTAACCGGTTCAGCCGAACTTTGCTCCACATCGAAAACACGGTTCACGACAGTCGCCGTGGGAAGCTTGACCTGCGAAACTCGACACGCCAGAAGCCATTCACCATCTGAAATATGCCGCTGACTTTGCTCGTGCGACATCTCGTTTCAGTCACCAATGCAGAAGGCATCTGCACAGGCTGTGGCGCACTTTGCGAAACGATTCGGAAAATCGGTCGACTGCTCATTTCAGGTTGCGCTCTCACATGGATTCATTCGACGTCGGACTTGTCTGCGGAATCATCTTTGTGGGGTCTCTGGTCAGATCGACGCTTGGTTTTGGCGAGGCGTTGATTGCCATGCCTTTGCTGGCGTTCGTCGTGCCGCCTCAGATGGCTGCACCGCTCGTTGCTGTCGTCTCTTCGTTCAACGCAATCCTGATCCTGTCCAGGGAATGGCGTCAGATCAGTTTTCGCGAAACGGGAACGCTGACAATCGCCGCTCTGCTGGGAATTCCCATCGGCATCTGGTTACTCAGCGAAGGCAGCGAGGCGGCGATCAAAGTTTTGCTGGCCATTGTTGTCATCGGGTTTGCCATCTGGTCACTTTCAAGCCGGACTGCCATCCGCGTGCTGCCCGCCAAATGGGCTCCGGCGTTCGGACTCGCCGCCGGAATTCTCGGCGGCGCCTACAACACCGCAGGCCCGCCGCTTGTGATCTTCGGAACGTTGCGACAATGGCCAGCCGAGAAATTCCGAGCGAACCTTCAAAGCTATTTTCTGCTGGGAGGCACGACGGTTCTGGCGATGCATATTTCGCGCGGAGCCGTTACTGCTGACGTCATTCGTCTGACCGCGATGTGTTTGCCGCTGACCATCGTCGCGGCATTCGTCGGACGTCGTCTCACGAAGTCAGTGTCGACAGCACAGTTTATTCGAGTCGTGCATGTCTGCCTGGTGCTGATCGGCATCCTGCTGCTGGTCACAGCGGTGGCTGATGCAACGTGATGGCATTGTCCACTGAGCAACGCAAAACGCTCGACTGCAAGCAACAGTCGGGCGTTTCGATTTGATTCTTTTTGATTCTTTGATTGGATTTCCGAAGGAGCTGTGCAGCTCGTCGTTGATCGGTCTGATCAGTTACCGACTGAACCGCCTCGGTACAGCTCGGACGTCTGGCCAGCGGACGTTTGCGGCTTCAGTTTCTTGCTGCGACCGTAAATTCCAGACACGGCTCCAGCCGCTGTCCGGTCGCCAACGACTTCGTTGGTTCCGACGCTGGCGGCCCCAGCTCGAAGATTGAATGGGCGATCAACAAGACCCGGAATGTAGAGCCGGCGTTGAGGTCGGTAGCCAATGTGTTCCAGAAAATCGCTCAAACGAATTTCTTCAATTCCCTTCAGGCGAGCCTCTTTACGCATGGCATCAAGATGAGCAGAAATTGCTTTTCGAATGGCAACATCTTCTTCTCGAATCGCCAGGGCCGGATCGGGAATATCGGCAAGAATCAGGTACTTCGTATCTGAATCCAGCGTGGGACTATCTTCCGACCAGTTGAGAAACTTATCGGGAAACCCGTCGTAGCGAATCCGGTTGCCATCATCCAGAACTTCATGGTTCAGGCGTGCTCCGGCGTCTTCCACGATGTCGTGGAACTGGTCGCGGTCAAGAACGCCGTCCTGATCAAGATCAACCAGACCGACGATCGCGAAGGTTTCTGTTCGGCCAGGACTCCACAATGGCGTGTAAACCGGATCGCCCTTTGAAATCGGATCGTAGATATCGTCGTCCAGGATGCGAGCTTCTGCGGTGTGATTATCAATGATTCGAGTGACCTCGATCTGGCCTTTGATGTCTTCCGCGCCGCGAGCGACTCCGTGATGAGCCTTTCGATAAACAGAGAACGTTGTCCGCAACCGCAATCGATCCTGCGAACCCAGGTTGATCCAGACAAGGCCAGCGGTGTTGTCGATCCAGCGAACCAGGCCGTCTGGCCGTTCAAAGCTGACTCGCGTGGCTGCTTTCAGCTTCTCACGAAGATCGTCGACCTGAAGCACAAGCTGCTCTTCGTTTTCAACATAGTTCTTACGTTCGGCGGTCCACGTTGCTGTAGCTTCGTCAAACTCAACCTGCAACTCGTTCAGGTTTCGACGCAGGTCTTCGATCTGTTGCTGCCTGGCGTCGAGCTGTTCTTTAGTCGTGTCGCGAAGGTTGGCCAAGTCAGTTTCAGCAGAACGACGAGCAGTCTGATGAGTGTTGACCTGCTGCTGGTACTGACCACGCAACGCGGCCAGTTCGGTGTTTCTTGTGGCGAGCTGAGTCTGAAGCTGCTCACGCTCGTTGTTCAGGTCGGTCACTCGCTGCGAGAGAAACTCGATGGCGGCGGCGAGATTTGTCGTCGGAAGCGGACCATGAGCGGCGTTGACTTTTCCGAGGTCCGTCATGATGGCGCCAACAACGGTGTTGGCGACGCTTTGGTCGGCATCACCGACTTCTGACTGGTTGTACCCGGCAACCCGTTTGAACGTTTCCACGTCATCCAGACCTTTTCGGGCGGCGTTTTCTGCAGCCTGCTTATCAGCTGCTGCTGTGGCAAATCGAGTCTGATTATCGGCCAGCTCGCGGAACTGCATGTAGAAGGCGACCCAACCGATTACCGCCAGCATCGCAAAAATAGCAAGAGTGATCTGCAAGCCGACGGATTTATTTGAAGCAGCCATACCAGCACCTTTAAGTTCAGACCCTGACCGTTCGGGTTTCTTTAGAAGATCGGAGTCGGAATAGAAGCGGGACCGTTCCGCTCAGCGGACCGTGAAGTCGCGCACTTTGTAGAAATGAAGGTGGAATTGCCCTCGGAGATGGTCCGCACTTTTGTGCGCAAAACAGGTGGGACCATGAAGTTCACAAGTCTATGACTGGCCAGGTTGGAGTCAAGAAAGATCTCCCAGATCAGTGGACTGTAACGTCCGCAAGAGTCGGAGCATTCAAGCAGGACCTGTCGTGACGGCGTGTCTGTAAGGGATTGTCCGATAAAATCGTTTTGCCGGAAGGCGGTTAAAGTTCTGGCAACGTCGATGAAGCTCCGACCGGCGGTAGCGATCACGGAGATTCGGTGCGCAGTTTTCTGATTGCCGGGCAGCTATGCTCCGCCCACCCCGCTCCGCCACTCTTTCGACGGCAGTATCGCAATCCGATGAGCAAAACCCTCTACGCCATTGACGTTTTCTCGCTGGTCTTTCAGGTCTTTCACGCCATCCCGCCGATGACGGGAACGTCTGGTCAACCGACTAACGCGGTGTTCGGGATTACGCGGGATTTGCTGACGATACTCCGCCTGCGCAAACCGGACTACATGATTTGTGCGATAGATTTGCCGGGGCGTGGCATCCGCGAAGACATTTATCAGGATTACAAAGCCAACCGGGACGAGATGCCCGACGAACTGCGTCCACAGATCCCCGTCATCGTCGAAGTTATCAAGGGGTTTGGCATTCCGGTGATCGGTCTCGAAGGCTGGGAGGCCGACGACATTCTGGCGACACTTGCTCGCCGCTGCGAAGCGGCAGGAATCCAGGCCAACATTGTGACCAGCGACAAGGACGCCCGGCAGCTCATCAGCCCGCTCGTCAGGCTGTACAACGTGCGCAAAAACACGTTTCTGGACGAACCGGATCTCATCGCCGACTGGGGCATCCGCCCTGATCAGGTGGTCGACTTCCAGGCACTCGTCGGCGACAAAGTTGACAACGTTCCCGGAGTTCCGCTGGTCGGCCCCAAAAAAGCCAGCGCGCTGCTCAACGAGTTCGGAACGCTCGAAGACGTCCTGGCAAACGCCGACAAAGCACCCGGCAAGAAACTTCAGGAGAATCTCAAGACGTACGCCGAGCAGGCGCGCATCAGTCGTCAGCTGGTAGAACTCAACACGCAGCTTGAATTCGACCTCGACTGGAACAAGGCCATCGCCGGGCAGGTGAACGCGGACCGTCTGACTGAACTGTTTCGAGAATGCGGCTTCCGAAGATTCATCGACGAAATCCGCGAGTTCGTTCCTGAGGGATCGATCGTCGAACCTGACCCACTGTTTGCAGACAGTGAGCCAGCGGTTGAAGTCATCACCGATGAAGTCGGTCTGACAAAGCTTGCTCAACAGATCTCAGCTGCCGATTCAGTCACGATCCGGCCCGAGTTCGACGGACTCGATCCACTCTGCTCGACGATACTTTCATTGACTATCGCAACGGAAGAGCGGCAAGCAAGCTTCGTCCCGCTGCACGAACTGGTTTCCGAGCAGCCGCTCGATCCAACCCTCGTCTGGAATCTTCTTGGTCCGCAGTTGACTTCAGAGAGCACGTCGCTGTCCGGGCACGACATCAAGGGCACGCTGCTCGCACTGCAGCGAGCAGCCGCCCGGTCCGACTCCGAAACAAACCTGGCGAACATCGAACCCGGCCTCGACACAATGGTCGGCAACTACCTTCTCTACTCAGGTTCGAGGAGCCACGGCCTGTCACAACTTGTCGAACGCTACTTCGGCCTGCCCGTTGATCCGCTCTCGCGCCTTTCGCCAAAAGACGGAGCCGCCGACGGATTCAAAACGGAGCACCTGGCACAACACTCGGCTGAAGAAGCGTGCCTGATGCTCCGCACCGGTGCGAAGATGCGTGAGGAACTTGAGAAAAACGAACTCTGGAATCTCTATCACGATGTCGAGCGGCCTTTGATTTCGGTGCTGGCCAACCTTGAGCACACCGGCATCAAAGTCGACGCCGAAGAACTTGGCCGACAGAACACAGAAGTCAGCTCACGTATCGAAGAGCTGATCAACGAGATTCACGAACTGGCCGACGAAGACTTCAATGTCGACTCACCGAAACAATTAAGCGCGATCCTGTTCGACAAACTCGGCCTGCCGATTCTGAAGAAAACCAAAACCGGTGCAAGCACCGATCAGGAAGTGCTCGAACAACTTGCCGAGATGCACGAACTGCCCAGAAAGATCATCGAGAACCGACACCTGGTCAAACTGAAGGGCACCTATCTGGATGCTCTGCCAAAGCTCATCAACCCAGAGACTGGCCGAATCCACGCATCGTTCAACCAGGTCGTCGCCGCAACCGGCCGGCTGAGTTCCAGCAATCCGAACCTGCAGAACATCCCGATCCGCACGCCCGAGGGAGAACGAATCCGCCGCGCATTCGTACCGGGCGAACCCGGTTGGAAACTGGTCTGCGCCGACTATTCGCAGATCGAACTCCGAGTCCTCGCGCACTTCAGCGGCGACGTCGCCATGCAGAAAGCCTTCGCCGACGGAATCGACATTCACCGAGCCGTGGCCGCCGAAGTCTTTGGCATCGCGCCGGAAGATGTCGACTCCAACCAGCGTCGCATGGCGAAGGGAGTCAACTTCGGGGTGATCTACGGACAAAGTTCGTTCGGCCTGGCAGCCGCTTTAGGCATCAGCCGCGAGGAGGCAGCAACGTTTATCGACAGCTACTTCGAACGTTACAGCGGAGTCGCCGCCTTCATGGAAGCAACGCTCGACGAGTGCAAAGAGACCGGCTTTGCCAAAACGATTCTGGGGCGCCGTCGAGCCATCACCGGCATCCGGCCAAGCCGCAAAGGGCAGCTCAACATGCCCGAACGGACCGCCGTCAACACGGTCATTCAGGGTTCGGCCGCCGACCTGATTAAAACCGCAATGATCAACATCCACCAAACACTCAAAGCCGAAAACCATCCCGGCAATATGCTGCTGCAGATTCACGACGAACTGGTCTTCGAAACTCCCGAGTCCGAAGCCGAGTCTTTGAAGCAGCTCGTGAAAACCGGGATGGAGACAGCGTTCACCCTCGACGTCCCGCTGACCGTCGACATCGCCATCGGCGACAACTGGCTGGATGCGAAGTCGTGAATCCATCGTGGAAGGTAACTCGGCGGCGAACAATTTTCTTCGCTGCCGACCGCGTACACGCCGCGGATCGGCCATGCCGGGCTTAGGAACGGCCTGTCAATAACTGCCGTAGCCACGCTCGCCAGAGCGTGGGTTGATCCACCGTCTGGCGACGGTAGCTACAGAGAAATTTGACACCAAGTTCCAAGCCAATGCTTAATTGCTCTCGGAAACGATCTTCTGGGCGACCAGTCTCATTTGGGTGAACACCTCATTTCCAAATTGGAATAGAACGCTGAGCTGGTGATTGCCGTCAATCACCTCATCGAAATCAGCATTCAGCACTCGCACACCGGACGTCGTCATCAGATGGAAGGAGATACGCCCGGGATCTGGATATGGAAATTTTGCTGTGGGTAAGGCAGAAGCTTCAAACGGCTCTGCAGTTTTTATCAACGCGATTGCCGCTTCTCGTACAGACTCGTGCGCGACACCGCCGATCAAGGCAATTCCCGGCATGCAATATACGCTCGCGTTTCCGTCCCACATGGCCACAATCGAGTGCATCACACCTTCGAACTCAAACTCCATCAGAACGCCAAATACTCGCGGAAATTCTTTCGACGACTGGAATCCCATTTCATCAGCAGGTGTACGCAGCATTTGAACTCGCCGTGCGCGAAGAATTCGCTCGTGGTCAGCCGCCTGTGCTGCGTTTTCGACTGGAGAATCGCTCGTGGAGCTATCCTCGCGGAGGCGAGAGTCGCCTTTTACTGGCCCTCGCCCGAAGAAACGTCTAATGAA
>JADHNX010000068.1 GCA_016779365.1 Planctomycetaceae bacterium | reverse complement strand
ACCATCCCGATCGGTTTTCAGCAGTGTCGGCCTGGGTGGGAATCAGTGATCTCTCGGCCTGGTACGACTTCCACGTCAAAGATGGAAAACCGCAACGGTATGCACGCATGATTCTGTCGTCACTTGGCGGCGCTCCCGGCAGCACGGAGCTGATCGATGCGGATTACAAAGACCGATCGCCGATTCACCATTTGCATCGGGCTATCGACGTTCCAATTCAGATTTGTGCCGGAGTCAATGACGGGTATACCGGCTCGGTGCCTGTTACACATTCGCTCAACGCATTTAATGTGGTCGCTCGCGCTCAGAAAGCGGATGTGATTCCCGACTCAGTCGTGTCAGATCTCAGGCATCGGAAACCCATTAAAGAATTCGCGCCGCTGGATACCAGCATGGCGACAGCGTTTGGGCGTGAAATTATTTTTCACCAATCGACACGAACTGCGACCGTGGTCATCTTTGATGGCGGGCATGAGGGATTAACGTTACCAGCTTGTGACTGGCTGAGTGGTCATAAGCGATCTGTTCGAGTGGTCCGTTAGTTCGGGGCGTGCGCGGTCGGCAAGAGAATCTGTGTGTCTGACGATTTCTGTCTCGGACCTCCTCAGTGGTGTGGGTACATAAGTACTGATGGTGAGTCCGCTTCGCACAAGGGGACGCTCTGAATTGATTGAGTTTCCGAAGGGCAGGCTTGGCTTGGCGGAATTCGGTTATTGACTATTCACTTGGTCTGACCCGTAATGACTGTGCGCACCATTGTTTGATTTGCTCAATGCGTAATTTGTTGACACTTGCTCTGGTACGTGAATTTCCGTACCGTCTTCTGTTTCTCGTAGTGGCCGGGTTCCGACATTTTTTCGAGCGCTGAATTACGCTTGTGTAGAGCAGCAACCGTAGGGCAGTTGCTTTTCAGCGCGCGTCGTTGGTGATTCCTGGCACTCAACAACTTCTATAGCGAGGGCATCGCAATGAGTAGTGAGAGTACGAAGCTGGCGACGTTGACTCCCCGACAGCGGGACATTTTCGAATTTCTCAAGGACAAGATTCTTAATCGGGGATATGGTCCGACGGTTCGAGAAATCGGAAATGAGTTTGGAATTCGCTCTCCAAATGGCGTCATGTGTCACCTGAAAGCACTGGAAAAGAAGGGGCTGATTTCTCGCGAGTCCCACATGTCACGAGCTATTCAGCTTTCCGACAAGCCAACACGGGCGACCAGCATTGCAATGCTCGGGCAGATTTCGTCAGGCAATCCCCTTAAGTCTGCGAAGGAAGGTGAAGTCGTCGACTTCATGGATGTGTTTGGAACCGGTGATCATGCCTGCGTGAAAATCAGCGACGACTCTTTCTCTAAAGACGGGATTGAAAACGGCGATTATGTCGTTGTTCGCAAGCAGGAAACCTGTCGAGATGGCGACAGTGTTCTGGCGCTGGTTAACGGTCGAGACGCCGTGATCCGCCGATACTTTTCCGATGCCAAAGGCGTTCGCCTTGAGCCTTTGACGTCCAGTCGGAAGGCTGTCCATTCGGCAAACGTGACCGTGCTGGGCATCGTCGTTGGAGTGGTTCGAAAGCTCTAGAGTACTTACTGGTTTCTATGCCGGAGTGGTTCAGGAATAGGTCTCCTTTCGCAAGGGGGCCGATCCAGTAGAGCTCATCGAACCGATTCTGAAAGTGTTTCAGTCAATCTGAGAGCAAAAATCCCGCCCCGCAAGTACCGAGCAATGTTAGACTTCCGACACGAGTCTGGCACTCTCGGTATGTGGGGGGGGGGCTTCGAATCGCAGTTCTGTTTCGCCTGATCGGCAAAACGGCAGTTAATTCCTGCCGTTGTTGTTTGGTTGCGCCCTCAGCATATGGTAATCAATCTGAGAATTCGCATCTTGCGATTGTTGATTCCAGTCGTGAAATGCCGCGCGATGGATTGTGACGGGCTTCCTCGAAACGCTCATCGCCAATGCGGCCCGAACTTCCAGCGATAGGTCGTGAAGTTTGCGGCGGACGCTGCTACAAATCGCTCAGATGGCGTCGATCTGAATGTCAATTCTCACATTTCGTACGGTTGAGACCTGGCGGAATTCCCACGGGGCAGACGCCAGACAATACAAGAGCATCGTTACGGACGGTTGTCGCGCCCAGTTTCTGTCGCGATCGATGCATTACGGTAAGGAAATACCGAGCTATGAGTACGAATCTGCAAGCCGCCGGAGTTGAGCTGGATTTCGCTCGCCTGGAATTACCAGCTGACCTGGCTGGTCGGTATCACGAAGCCATCGACAAAGCTGTCGCGGAAATGTCGGCTGTTGAGGCGGGCGAGAATGTCAATGCTGACGAAGATCGAATGGTCGGCCACTACTGGTTGAGGAATCCGAAACTTGCGCCCGGGGAACTCGGTGCCACTATTTCATCAACGCAGGACAGCATCGACGATTTCGCTCGTGACGTCTTCTCGGGACGATTCGCCAATATTCTGTGGATCGGGATTGGCGGGTCGGGCCTCGGTCCGCAATTGCTTTACGATTCGCTACGTGTGCCCGGTGTTACCCCGAACATGTTCTTCTTCGATAATACGGACCCGTTTGGTTTTCAACGAACGCTCGGCGATATCGGACAGGCCGGTGGACTGGACCGAACGTTGACGGTCGTCGTTTCGAAGTCTGGCGGCACAAAGGAAACGGCCAACGGAATGAAGTTCGCGAAAGCCGCGTACGAGAAAGCCGGGCTTTCCTTTGAAAATCACGCGGCGGCGGTCACTCAGCCGGACAGCGCGCTCGACAAACTGGCCGGTCCGGCATCTGCCGATGACCCGAAAACAGCAGGACCGGAGTGGCTCAAACGGTTCGCAATCTGGGACTGGGTCGGTGGCCGGACGTCTCTATTTTCCGCCGTTGGACTGCTTCCAGCGGCGCTGCTTGGATTCGACTCAAAAGCGTTTCTGGCAGGCGCTCGCGAGATGGACGAAGCAACTCGTGTCGCGTCGCTGGAATCGAATCCGGCTTTGAAACTGGCCGCTGCCTGGTTCCACGTGGTCGAGCATCAATCACTTCGCAACATGGTCGTGCTTCCGTATTGCGACCGAATTTGTCTGATGTCGAAGTATCTTCAGCAGCTGGTGATGGAGTCTGTCGGCAAAGACGGTAAGGGAATTTCAGTTTTCGGCAACAAAGGTTCGACCGACCAGCACTCCTACGTTCAACAGTTGCGGGACGGCTACAAAGACTTCTTTGCGATGTTTCTGCGAGTGCTGAATCCGGAAGTCGATGAAATGGAAGTCGAACCGGGAGTGACAGCCGGTGACTATCTGATGGCTTTCCAGGAAGGTACGGCGAAGGCACTCACCGAAACTGGTCGACCATCAATGAGAATCACAATCGAGCGTTTCAACGAGTATACCCTCGGCGCGCTGATCGGCCTCTTCGAGCGGGCTGTCGGTTTTTACGGAGCCATGCTGGGCATCAATTCGTACCATCAGCCGGGAGTTGAGGCTGGCAAGACAGCCGCTGGCGAATTGCTGGTTGCTCAGCAGGCTGTGATGAAACACCTTACGGTGGATGCGGTTGAGCTTGTGCGGGATGAACGACGAATGCGTGAGTTTGCTGGTCAGGTCAGAACAGAAGAAGGGCTCGACGTGTTAACCGATGAGTATGTTTTCGATTTACTCAAGCGTTTTGCCGTCTGTGGGCGACTCGCAAAGTAAGTCAGAACAGGTAAATCGTACTCGGGACACCCCGGCGGGATTTACTATTTGCCGAAGCGATTTCCGGGATTTCACCAAATCATTACTCTGTTTGGTCAATTGAGAAACTCACATGGCAGCAAGCGTAAATACTCAGTCGTCACATGGTCATGAAGCCGTTCCTGCAACCGCAGGCATCTCCCCGGAGGCCGCTCAGGCAGTTCTTGGGAGCTTGGATCGCGAAGTCGCGAGACATCTCGCGTTGACGCTTGGGCATGACGATTCGGAATTTGCGCCGGAGTACCTGTACCGGGCACTTGCGACGGCCGTCAGAGATCGTCTGATTCGAGACTGGCGAACCACTCATAAACGCTTTGCGACGAGCGATCAGAAAAAAGTTTACTACCTGTCGCTCGAATTTCTGATCGGGCGATCGCTGACGAACGCTATCGCGAATCTTGACCTCGATAAAGATACTCAAGCGGCGCTGCACGATTACGGCGTTACTCTCGAAGAACTCGCCGAGCAGGAACACGACGCTGGTCTGGGTAACGGCGGGCTGGGGCGGCTGGCTGCGTGCTTTCTTGACAGCTGCGCGAATCTGCAACTGCCTGTCGTCGGTTACGGCCTGCGATATGAATACGGGATGTTTCACCAGCAGATCGACAACGGCGAGCAGGTTGAAAGTCCCGACCACTGGTTGAGAGATGGAAATCCGTGGGAACTGGACCGTTCAGAAAATGCTCGGCGAGTCCACTTTTACGGACACACGGAACACTATCGCGATCAGGACGGCTTGCCTCGCGTGCGATGGGCGAATGGCAACGACGTCCTGGCGATTCCTTTTGACATGCCGGTTCCTGGTTACAGAAACGGCACGGTCAACTCACTTCGTCTGTGGAAGGCTTGCGCGACGGACGAGTTCGATCTGGAAGAGTTCAACGCAGGAAGTTATCCGGAAGCGGTCGCGGCCAAGAATCAGGCCGAGCAGATCACAATGGTCCTTTACCCGAACGATGCCAGTGAGAACGGAAAAGAACTTCGGCTGAAGCAGCAGTATTTCCTGGTCTCCGCGAGTTTGCAGGATGTCATTGCTCAATGGGTTGCGAAGCACGGCGAAGACTTTACAGGTTTCGGTGAAAGCAACTGCTTCCAGCTGAACGACACGCATCCTGCCTGTGCCGTCCCGGAGCTGATGCGTCTACTGATGGATGAGCACGGATTGTCGTGGGGCGATAGCTGGAACATCACAACACAGTGCATGGCCTATACGAATCACACGCTGCTGCCCGAGGCGCTCGAACGCTGGTCGGTCGGACTGTTCAGTCGCCTGTTACCGCGATTGCTGGAGATCATTTATGAGATCAACTCGCGGTTTCTGGCTCAGATTGCTGAACGCTTTCCGAATGATCCAGGAATCCTTTCACGCATGTCGCTGGTCGAAGACGGCGAGCATCCGCACATCCGCATGGCTTACCTGGCGATCGTTGGCAGTTTCTCGGTAAACGGAGTGGCGGGCCTGCACACAGAGCTGCTTAAGCAGGGACTGTTTGGGGATTTCAACACGCTGTGGCCAGAGAAATTCAACAACAAGACGAACGGCGTTACGCAGCGACGCTGGCTGGCACACTGCAATCCGGGATTGCGGGAATTGCTGAACGAAACGATTGGCGATCGCTGGCAGAAAGACCTCAGTCAGATTTCTGAACTCGCTCCATATGCCGAACAAAGCGCGTTCAGAGATAAATGGCGAGCGGTCAAACAGTCTAACAAACGCCGACTGATTCAGCTTGTTGCCCGTGAAACCGGAGTGCAGTTCAGTGAGTCGGCGATGTTTGATGTTCAGGTCAAGCGAATTCACGAGTACAAGCGGCAGCTCCTTAACGTACTGCACGCGATCCATCTTTACGATCGTATTCTGGAAGGGAAGACCGACGGCATGGTGCCTCGGTGCATCCTGATCGGTGGCAAAGCGGCACCAGGTTATCACGTGGCGAAGCTGATTGTTCACCTGATTAACAACGTGTCGCAGGTCATCAACAGCGACACGCGAGCAAGCGAACTTCTGAAAGTTGTGTTCCTCCCGAATTACCGGGTCTCGGCGATGGAAGTCATCTGCCCGGCGGCCGAATTGTCTGAGCAGATTTCAACGGCCGGGAAGGAAGCGTCCGGCACCGGCAATATGAAATTCATGATGAACGGGGCTTTGACGATTGGCACACTTGATGGTGCCAATATCGAAATTCGCGAGCAGGCTGGTGACGAGAATTTCTTCCTGTTCGGATTAAATGCTGCCGAAGTCGCGGAGACTCGAAAGAACTATCAGCCGAACGAGATCATCGCGAACGATCCCGAGATCACACGAGTCATGCAGATGCTGGAAGGCGGGATGTTTAACGGATCGCAGCCTGGTGTCTTCAGTATGCTGACTGCCGGGCTGCGCAACCCGTATGACCCCTGGCTGACGATCGCTGACCTCCGCAGCTTCATCGACGCTCAGGAGCGAGTGAACGATGTTTACCTGGATCAGGACCGCTGGAACACGATGAGCATCCTGAATACTGCGGCCAGCGGCTGGTTCTCCAGCGACCGCACGATCAGCCAGTACGCAAATGAGATCTGGAATGTGAAACCGTTCGGGCAGGCGTAATTGGTCACGTTCGGCATGTTCCGAAAACAGCGGATGAAAACATCGGATTCAGTCAGGCGTCGGGCAGGTTGGTATCTACCTGCGTGCCACTTTGAGGCTGACAAATTCTCATCTGCCGCAGGCTTTAGTTTGCTAACGGGTGCAGCGTCAGCAGGTTGTGGCCTTCGTCGTACTGCCCGAGCTTAAAGATGTGTTCTCGATAGTGGAGCACGTCGAGCACGGTCAGCGTTTCGATCATTCGCAGGGTCAGCAACTGTTCGGTAATCCGACCCGGATGCTGCAGAATCTCGCCAAGTCTTCGTTCGCCTTCCGCTTCGACGTTTTCGCCGAACTGGTCCCAAGCCATCAACGCCGCTGCCGCGCCGGATTCGTTGTTGAGTATGGCTTTCCATGCACTGCGTTCTGCGGCAGAGTCAGTTCCGCCCGTCGCTTGCCAGTAGCGGCGAAACGCGGCTCGCAGTGCAAACCGAGGACTGAGCCGATCATGCAGCGACGGCCTGGCGAGCGTCGTGTGAAGGATCTCGGCCAGCATTGGTCTGGCGAACAAGTGCGTGCGGACTCCGTTCAAGTCGGCGTGAACAGCAATCGAAGCCGCCCGTAAGTGTTGTCGAGTGTTGAGAGCGTCTTTGGCCAGCCCGCGTTGCTCGGCGATGCGTTCCAGCAGGCCGTCTTCGAGAGCATGTTCAAGCCATCGCATTCCTGACAGGCATCGCCGCTTTTCGGATTCAATCTTTCGCTGAGTTGCCGGTCCAAGTCGCAGGAAAGCGATGTCCGTGTCGGCGTCTGCCGTACCAAGCAGCGATGAATCTTCACCGGGAAGTGCGATGCCCAACCAGGCCGGGTCGAAGATCGCGCGTAGCCGCACGCAACGCTCTGCAACGGGGCCGCGTACGCGATTCACTTTTCGAACGGCGACGCGGAAGTCAGCCTGAGCAGCGTCGAGGGGCGTCTTGCGTCGTTCCGGGTGCCGAATTTCCTGTACAGACTGGTAAATCCAACCGATCAACTTTACCAGCCAGCGGCCAAGGGCAAGGAACACAAACCACGGCAAGAGAAACATTCGACCGCCGGCAATCCACGCTTCGTAGGCGGCGTAAAGATTGACGACTCGTTCACTGCGAGGTCGCAAATGAAGAGGCAGCGTTCCGAATGTTTGGCGGATCAGCAGGCTACGGTCACTGCGAATTCGGGCGACGACTTCTGGTCCGAAGTGTTCTTCAACTGTCTGATCGCGTTGCGGGTCGGGATCAAGAAAATGCAGTGCGGTAAATGACGTCGTCATATAACCCGAATTCGCGATGGCCGGTTCGGCAATCGCACTGGCGTCAACCTGAAAATCAGGATCTGTGTTCAACCATCGTGTGAACAGATTCTTCTGGGTATCGGAGCAGTATGGTAGTTCGTGGTTCGGAATCGCTCGACGGTTATAGTCAACCAGAAGACGCGCGGCGGAGTGGCTGATTGACTGAGCGATAAAATGGAACCAGAGATAAGGACCGTTCAGCAGCGACTTCTGATTTTCGAGGTCGACTTGAGAGAGCTGTCGCGTGTCCTTCTTCGAAACGCGATCGGATGTCAGCATCAGCTGGCTGAGTGCCGTGTTGCCGAGCAGTTGGTTGGTGGCGCGAGTGTCGCTTCGAGTAAACATCGCGCCGTCGAGCCAGTCGTGGTAAAGCAGCTCCAGTCGGCTGATGAAAGGTATCATTGCGATGAATCGGTCTTCGTTGTTGACATCTTCCTGTGTGCGCAACATGGCATGACGAAGCCGCTCGCACAGAACTTCGATGCGTTCGGTGTCGGTGCGCTGGTCGTCCGTTGGCCAGTCGGCAGCCAGAACTCGTTCGTACAAAGCGGCGGCGTCGCGTTCGAGATACTTCGGGCGGACTGAATCCATCAGGTGCAGAAACTGAGCCTGCACAGACTTGTCGTAGAACTCGGTGGCTTCCCTGGCAACTCGCTGCAGCCACCAGCCAAGTCCCAGCACGAACAGACACACGCCTCCGAGAACCAGCACGGTTGTGCCCAGGAAGCGTTTCAGGAAAGCTCGCAGAGGCTCCAGCGCGTCGATATCGACGATCGACAGCGTCGCTTCGGTCAGGATCAGAAATCCGCCAAACAGGAGCAGGCGATAGGCGGGTCGCGATGAACTTTTTACGAGGATGCCACCGACTCGGTCGATGAATTGTGACGGGGTCACGGTACCGTATAGGTCAGCCAGCCAGAACCAGCCATCGTGAAACCTGCGCAGGAATCGAGCGACCTGACGCGACGTTGTCGACACGACGTCGGCTTCGCTCATTTGAGTCGCCTGCGCCGGGACGCATTGCCTGATGATCGGCAGCCAGCGCAGCGGCGCGACCGACAGGATGCGGATGATCCGAGCGAGCTGCATCATCATGGGCTCGCCGAGTGCCGGTTCGACCAGCGATGGTTCCAGCGATTCCAAACGGTCGAGTAAAGCTTCCGCCGGAATATCCCTGGTCCCTGCTGTCGCGCGGCTGCTTTCTTCGAACTGGATCGAGCGGCGATTCAGTGTCTCCTGAAGTCCTGCGATGCGAATACCGGCGACAGTGAGCCGGTTTTCCGGGCTCGCTTCAGCAAATATTCTCGACCAGGCATCACGCAATAACTGTCGCAGTTCCTGGATGTTGCGAGCCGCTTCCTGTCGTTCCTGTTCGAAGACTTCCTGTTCACGCTGTGTCGGATGCAGAATGACATTGCAGTTCAAGACGTGACCGTAACGGCGCACAAGTCGATCGATGCCGCGTGCGATAAGCCCGAGTGCTCGAACGAGTCGTACGACCGGTCGCAGAACACGGACGTAACGAACGAACCTCGGCAGACGAGCAAATCGTACGACACGACCGGCGCGAACGACGTCTCCGGGATTTCCCAGTCCGGCGGTCAACAGGCCGAATGGAATTGACGGAACGAAATCTACGAAGAAGTGTCGCACGAACCAGCGACCGCGGTCGTTGACCAGTGACAGCTTCAGACCAAACTCTGCCAGAAACACTGCACATGCTGCGGCATCAACAATGGTGAACCAGAAGAGCGTTTCTTCAGACAGCGAGACCGTGCATTCAACAGCCATCAGGCTCAGAACCAGGCAGATGAGCACCAGCACCAGCCGTTCGAGCCGTCCCGTCCACAGACGCCCGAACTTCGTTTCCATGACTCCCTGGAGCTGGCGTTCCTGTTGTTCGGCACGGAGTCGGCGATGTCTCCATTTCAAGTGGCGTGTGGCGTCGTTGCGGCGACGATCGACCTTTCTGAGATACCAGTCGGACAGAATGAGCATTGAGCTAATTTGCTCAGCCGCAACGGCAGGAGCGAGGTCATCGACCGTTGTGAGAATGTGATCGCACTGGTCGGCGATCAATCGAGTCCAGCGGTCGAGAGTGCGGTTGTCCGGCTTTTCAGTTTCGAGGTGGGAAGCCAGTTCATCGCGAAGATTGTCGCGCAGCTCTCTCAAAGGTGTCAGCGAAGCGGGCTCCAGCAGCCCTCGATTACGGATGTCGGCTTCAAGCTGTGCGGTACCCAGCAGGTCGTCAAACAGCGCATCCAGATTCGCATTGCTTTTCCGCCGTTCGACGGTTGCTTTCCAGTCGGCAGCCGCTTCGGTAAACGCTGAACGTGCGAGTTCTCGACACTGCTCGGCCTGTTGATCAAGGCCGTGTCGTTCACAAAGTCGTTGCCACTGAGAAACCGACGAGAGGTAACCGCCCAGGCTGAGGGTCTCGGCGTTGCCGTCTTCAGACTTTGCAGCGATGTCGATCGCTTCATTTTTCAGCCGATTGAGTTCTTCGCATCGGGCGATCAGGTCTTCATCGCCAAACCGGTCAGCTTCGATCAGGCGGCGTTTCAGGTCAGCAATCGCGACTCGATCCTGCATTGACTGATGAGCGTCAGCCTTTCCGCAGGCCGGGAGTGATGGTGATCCTGGTTCGTCGCCTTGAGCCATCTCAATGATTGTCCCGTCCTGTTGTTCGCGATCCGTGCGGCCTGTCGCGGTCAATGATAGGCGGACTCGGCTTGATCAACCACAGATCGTGACGAGGCGGCTGGATCGGGAGCGCGTCGGGATCAGCGATCAGCGATCGGGAACTTCGTCAGGCGGAGTCTGACCTGTGGAAACACGATCAGCTTAAAATGCCGGGCCGATCAGAAGAGTGTCGGCTGGTTACTCTGCACAAGGACGGCGAGTTTTCGTCCCGTCGTTGATAGCGGGTAGTCGTCCAGTTGCGCGGCGGGGACCCATTGAAGGTTCTCGTTCGGGGCAGGAAAAGCTCGCTCGGTAGAGGCGAGGAAACACAGCAGGCTGATCCGGTATCGCGTGACGCTGTGCCGCAGTTCTTTGAGGAAGCGGTCAAGCTGGATGCTGGCTCCGGTGGTTTCGCTGACCGATGTTTCGATGTGCGAAATCAACCGCTGTGGAACGGTGCTGGTCGTGTTCAGGCCGGGTGCTGGCACCAGAGATTCGGCATCGCCGAGCGGGAATCGAACAAAATCCCACAGTCCCGCCCACCGTTGGCCTTCCGGGTAACGTCTCAAGAGAAATCGGTCTTCGTGCTGAATCGCGACGGAGATTTCAATGACCGGCGTGATTTCTGGCTTTTGTGCCGCCATCGGAATTTCGTGCTGACGGCCGGCGCTGGCTGCTCGGCAGTGTGGCAGCAACGGGCAATCGGGGCAGTCCGGTTCGCTCGGTGTGCAGACTGTTGCTCCGAGGTCCATTAACGACTGATTGAACGGTCCGGTTTTTTTTCGAGGCAGAAGGTGCTCGGCAAAAGCCCACAGAACTTTCTGGCCGTGAGTCGCTCGCGGGTTTTCTTCGAGACTCAACAGGCGGCTGTAAAGACGCAGAGTGTTCGCTTCGACGATCGCGCCGGGGAGGTCAAACGCGAAGGACATGATCGCGCCGGCGGTGTAACGGCCGATACCCGGCAGAGCTGTCAGCTCGTCGGTAGTCTGAGGAAACTCGCCGTCGCTTTGTTCGACCAGCCGCTTTGCCGTTTTGTGAATGTTGCGAGCGCGGCTGTAATAACCGAGACCTTCCCAATGCCGCAGCACTTCATCCTGTTCAGCCGTCGCGAGATCGTGAATCGTGGGGAAGCGGTTGATGAATCTTTCAAAGTAGGGGACGACTGTCGCGACCGTCGTCTGCTGGAGCATGATTTCGCTGATCCAGACTTTGTAAGGCTCGCCAATATTTCGCCACGGAAGATCGCGAGCGAGTTTCGCGTACCACGCCTTCAGGCTGCGGCGAAGCTGCGTGAGTTCCGCCGAGTCGTAAGGTTCGAACAGAGGCTTGTTGCTGTCTCGACGGTTCATCGTCGCCTTTGTCTGGTTGTGGGATTTATCGGAGGGGGAGCCGTGCTGATCTTGTGACGTCAATCAGCCCGTTTAATGTCTGCGAAGGGAGCGCCGGCCAGGCATTGTTCTACGGCCTCGACGGCCTGAATGATCTTTCCGTCTGTCGCTGCTCGAAGTGCCTCGTCGAGCCAACTGACCTGTCGCTGCGAAACCGGAATGGCTGTTCGCGGTTCAGGGATTTCTGGGACCAACGTCTTGACGATCTGAGTGATCAGTTCTTCGACCCCGACACGAGTTGTCGATGAAACCGGCAATACGCACTCGGGCAAAGAATTGTCAGGCGACGGCGACAACCACTGGTCAGGCAAATCAGCTTTGTGCGCGACGATAATAGTTGGCGGTTTGTTTTGCGGACCGGGTGACGACGTGAATTCGTCCAGCAGCTCGCGATCTTCGAGGGTCGGCGGTTGA